>NZ_JBVHQB010000029.1:0-94219 GCF_055567635.1 Streptomyces sp. NPDC026500
GTGGACCGGGGCACTCCGATCGAGGCCGCGTGCCGCATCGTCATCCTCGAGGACCAGCTCGAAGAGGCCCAGCAACTGAACGCCGCATACCGCCGTAAGGCCGACTCGGCGGACCCGACAACTGCGGTCTGAGCTGGGGCACTAGGCGTTCTGTTCGGAGTGATTTCCGTGGCGCGCCAGGGGCGGGTGGTGAACATCGGCCGCCTCCTTCACGTGGATGGCGTCAAT
This sequence comes from Streptomyces sp. NPDC026500, assembly GCF_055567635.1. NCBI lineage: Bacteria > Bacillati > Actinomycetota > Actinomycetes > Kitasatosporales > Streptomycetaceae > Streptomyces > Streptomyces sp. NPDC026500. The sequence continues at coordinate 229 of NZ_JBVHQB010000029.1, forward strand.
GAAGATCACCGGATAGACGGGGCGGATTCCACTGGTCGTTGCGAATCAGCGGTAAGCGAGCTCTCTATACCAGCGTCTCATGGCCTCGGCCGGGGTGCGGTCTCCGAGGACACGGCGGGGGCGTTCGTTGAGCTGTTGTTCGACTTGTGTGAGGTCGCGGAGGCTGTAGTGGGCGAGGCTGGTGCCCTTGGGGAAGTACTCCCGCAGCAGCCCGTTCGTGTTCTCGTTGGTGCCGCGCTGCCAGGGTGAGTGCGGGTCGCAGAAGTAGATCCGGAAGCCGGTCAAGTCCTCAATTTCCTCGTGGTGGTAGAGCTCTCGACCCTGGTCCCAGGTGAGCGTGCGGCGCAGGGAAGCGGGCCAGTGGCCGGTCTGCTCCACGAGCGCGTCGCGGACCTGCGGAGCCTTCCAGCCGCCGGGCAGGTGGATGAGCCGGACGTAGCGGGTGGCTCGGTCGACCAGCGTCCCGATCGCGGGCCCCTGGCCCTTGCCGACGATCAGGTCCCCTTCCCAGTGCAGGTCCAGGCCGCGGCCGACGCGGCAGGCGAGAGCGACTGGGACATCGCGGTGGACTCCACCATCGTCCGCGCACATCAGCAAGCGGCCGGTGCCCGCACCGAACCACCGTCGGCACCTGCCTCAAAGGGGGGCGACGGGGTGGAACACCAGGACGAGACGCCGTGGCAGAGCCTCGTCGGCCGCCTGGCGGAGGTGGTGCTGGAGGTGAGGGCCTGGGTCGCTCGCGTGGCGGGTTCACCAGCAAGCTCCACCTGAGCGCGGATGGCCGATGCCGCTTACTGTCCGTGGTCGTCACGCCAGGTCAAGGGGCGGACTGCACCCATTTCAAGGTGGTCCTGGAGAAGATCCGAGTACCCAGACCCCGCCTGGGACGACCACGTAGGAAGCCAGACAGTCTCGCTGCCGATAAGGCCTACAGCAAGGGCCCCATCCGGAAGTACCTGCGCAGGAGGGGAATCCGTCACACCATCCCGGAGAAGACCGACAGCCAGGCCGCCCGCCTGCGCAAAGGCTCACGTGGCGGTCGGCCACCCGGCTTCGACGAAGATCGCTACAAGAAGCGCAACCCCATCGAACGAGCGATCAATCGCCTGAAACAGTGCCGAGCGGTCGCCACTCGCTATGACATGCGCGGCTACGTCTTCCTCGGCACCGCCACCGCAGCGGCCCTCGCCATCTGGATCCGAACGTGAACTCCTGTGCGACCCGGCGGTAAACGCCCCGGCGACGGGCGCTGCCGACGAGAGCGGCCCGGTCACTCACGATCGCGTCGGCGATCTCTGCGTCGATGATCTCGGCCTCCTCCGCCCGGAGTTGAACCCACGTAGCAGCCACGTCACGACCCGCCCCGCCCCGCCATGCGACAGCGCTGCCAGACCGGTGGCCGGACACGGCCCAGCGTCAGGACGCGACACCGGCCCGCAGGTCTTCAGCCGTCAGCAACGACAACAGGCTGATGCCCTCTGCCTTGAGGGCCCCGGCACCGCCCTGCTCCCGGTCGATCACACAAAGCGCCGCATCCACCTGCGCGCCCAGGTTCCGCAGGTCCGCGGTCGACAGCACGATCTGCCCACCGCTGGTCACGACGTCCTCGACGACCAGCACGTTCCGGCCCGCAACCTCCGCGCCCTCAGCCAGACGGCACGTGCCATACGGCTTGGCCTGCTTGCGCACGAACGCGCACGGAAGGCCCGTGTGTCGGCCGAGTGCGGTCACTACCGGGATGCCGCCCATCTCCAGGCCGGCCAGCACCTGCGTGTCTGACGGCACCAAAGGGGCCATCCGCCGGGCGATCTCATCCAGCAAGAAGGGATCCGCCTCGAACCGGTACTTGTCGAAGTACTCCGTGGCAGTACGTCCTGACCGGAGCGTGAACTGGCCGGTTAGATGAGAGGCGGCATGGATACGGAGAGTCAGATCAGAATGAGTCACAGGCAATCACTCTCCCAGCCACCTCGCCTGACCCGCACACCGGCTCCCCCTCCACGACTCCACTACAAGATCGCCCGGACACCGCCTAGCGGTGATCGCGCTGGTCAGCGCACCGGGCTATGAGTCCCAAGTCCATGACCTTGAGGCGCCGTCCGGGATCGAGCCCACCAGGGCCGAGCGGTTGTGTGGAACGTGCCGGGCAGCTGCCGCTTCGAAGTCCTCGGCCGCGCCGAGCCAGATCCGCCTCGGCGCGGGCTGGCCTCGTCCAACGCACCAAGAGTCCAGACGCCCACTCCATGCCCGGTGCGGCAGGCTTCCCGGCTGCGGACCTATCAGCACGCTTGCGTCAACAGTGCTCGCGCAATTCCGGCCTTTCCGGCTTGTCTTCGGGGGCTCCACCATTTCCTGTCGTGTCCTCACGGATCTGGAACGTCGACGCCGTCAGCAGGGCAAAACCGAGGGCGAAACCGAGCATCGTGAACACACCCCGAGGCCAGAAGATGTGACTGTCGAGAAACGACCAACAGGCGGCGAGCAGGACCACGGCCCCCGGCAGCACCCGGATCCCGTGCCGCCGTGCGAGGACGACGCACGTGGCGAGACACGCCACGGACAGCGCGTACACACCCGCGCGACCCAGTTCGCCGCCAGTCACGAACAGCCGGCCCGCAGCACCGCGGATGCCGTGGTCCACCACCGTGCCTGCAGAGATTCCCGCCACCGCATCGAGTCCGGAGTAATACGCCGCATAGACGAGGCAAGCAGCCCATGCGAGTACGGTCAGCGCTCCCTGGGCATCGCGACTCGGCCTGCCCCACAATGGCACCACCAGGCCGAGCACCAGGAACGGAAACACGGGCAGCAGAGCTATGTGCAGCCCCGCCCAGTCGCCAGCCGTCGCTGCCGTCAGATGCCGGGGATGCATTAGACCGGCGACAGCCAGTATCAAGGGGGCGGCCGTCACCACTGACGTCGTACGAAACGCACGCATGGATTTCATCCGTTCACGGTAAAAGGCCCCAGGTTCTTCTGTTCGCCTGCGAGGCAGGCGTAAGACACCTGTAAGACGGTGCGTCGTAGGACGTCCGGCCTCACCAGCGGCGTTCTCCATACCTTTGGATCCGGCGGGTCACGGCCCCCAGGAGCCCCTCCTCGAAGCGAGCACCGTCATTCGGCGCTGCCTCCATCGTCCTCTTCTCCTTCGGATCCCTTCTCGCGGTCCTCCATGACCGAGCTGCTGACCGACGGAGACCGCGCGAACGGATTCATCGAAGGCCCGGCTGCGCCGTTGGCCGCAGCGTGGCTCACCGGCCTTGCGAGTGGCAGCAAACAAGCGTCCCTGACCAACGGCACCACCCAGCGGTTCCACGACCTGCTACAGGACAGGACCCGCCGGGCTCGCGGCCGCAGCGCGGACCCCACCGCGGCCGTGGTGGACGAGCAGAGCTTGTCGGCGAACCTCGCCGAGACCAGCCAGGGCTTCGACGCTGGCAAGAAGATCAAAGGCCGCAAGTGGCACCCAGTCCCGCGAACTGAAACCCCCGGCTGAGGAGCGGCCCTGACGCCGGGTCCTTACCGGACCTGATGCGCTCGGCGGGTCGTGAGAGGCACCGACGAAATGCGCCTCGTGAGGTGACGGAATGCCTGCGTGGTGGGCTCAGGGGCCGGGCGGGTGTCACCGGGCTGGTGGCGCTCGTGCTGCAACGGGTTCCCACACGGACGGGGCTGAGCCCCAGCACGTGGGCCGCCCGCTCCCCGGCGAGGCGGCCGTCCCACTGGAGCGCGGCCACCGGCCGCTGATCCATGAGACTCAGTACGGAATCCGCCGATACACACGCCATGAAAGCAAGTTCCGCCCATTCCGTCGCCGTCCGGAGCCCATCTCGCGGACCGCGCCCCCAACATGGATGGCATCCACTTCGCCTCTTCCCTGACGCGCGTCAGCGTCGGCGGACCCGCGCCACGGAAGGAGCACCCTTTGATCCTCGACCCATGCATCTGCTTCCCCGGCCTGATCGACCGACCGTCGGTACCTCCAGGGCCGCCACCGGTTGCCTTGGAGCGGGCCTGCCGCGGTTCTCAGAGCACCTCGAGTTCGACGGCAGCCTGAGCGGGTCGGGGCTTGATCGACATGGACGAAGATTCGCACTCACAGGAGTCAGGATGAAGATCTCTCGGCTGGCCACAGCAACCGTTGCAGCCGGTGTCGTTGCCGCCATCGCTGCTGTGCCGGCAGTCGCCGCGGTCAACCAGCACCAGGACCGCATCGCGGCGGTCGCCCCGGCGAACTTCCACAGCGACGGCGTGCCGGCGGTCGCCCCGGCGAACTTCCACAGCGACGGCGTGCCGGCGGTCGCCCCGGCGAACTTCCACGCCGATGGCGTGCCGGCGGTCATCCCGGCCAACTTCTACACCGATGGCGTGCCGGCGGTCGCCCCGGCCAACTGGACCCCGAACGTCTGAAACCGGCGCTGAAGGCGTTCCGTACAGCCTTCCTGGTTACCGTCTTGCTCCCCTCGGCAACGCGGTGTCGGTCCGGCTGCAGAGACGCGCCGTCGTTGGTGACAACTATCGCCGCGAGGCACATTCGCCGGGAATCTCCACGCCTCAACGCGGGACCTACGCACGTCGTGAGCCACGTTTCAGCAGGTCAGCGAATTCCGTCGGTTCCTCCGTGACGGTTCGTCGGTGGGCGCTGACGAGCGGGCGACGGTGGTCACCTCGCGGGCCCCGAGGCGCAGGGCGGACAGCGTCGCGGCAGTCGCGTCCGCCCCGCACGTCGTCGCCTACGCGGCGGGGGTGAGTTGCGCGCGGCCGAACTGCAACGCGTAGCCGGATGGGAGCCGGCCCATGATGCGGGTGATGAGGTCGGGGCCGGCGTGGGCGGCGACGGCGGAGAAGACGGAGCCGGTGTCCCAGCGGGTGGTGGCCAGATCGCGCCGATGCGGACGCGGGAACTCGGAACGTGGGGCGGCTGGACCTGTCGGATGGAGGGGCGACGGAAGGCAGTTGGCCAGTGCGCAGTGCGGCCTGCTCGGTCTGACCCGCCAGGTCAGGCCGAGCAGCCGTGACGGTCACTCGTAGGAGAGGTGGATCTCTGAGAGATCTCCGGTGCCGAGGGTGCTGGGCGCGTTACCGATGGCGTTCCACACCTTTGCCTGGACGGTTCCGTTCTTGAGATCGCAGGCAGCTCCTGTGGCAGAGATCAGTGCGGCCCGTTCCGTGTAGTGCTCCCAGCCGGCTACGGGATCGGTGGCGAAGTAGCGATAGGTCTCGACCCGGTTCCAGCTGCCGTCGCCGGTGCAGTCGTAGGACAACTGCACCTGCGGGGCGTTGCCCACGGCGCTTCCGGCATCGACGGCCAGGTCGAAGGTCGGCGTGCCGCCGCTGTAGGTCAGGTTCAGGCCGGTGGCGGTGAAAGTTGCTGGATTGTAGGGAGTGCCGTCGTGGTTGGCGCCGTCGGCCGAGGGCACCGGGACACTTCCGGCCATGCCCTTGGAGGCGGTCAGCGTCCCGTCGCCGTCTACGTACAGGTCCGGCGAGGAGCTGCCGTTGCCGGGCGGCGGTGTGCTGGTGTCGGGTGGTGTCGGCGTGTCGGTGGGTGTGGGTGTGTCTGTCGGGGATGGACCGCCGCCGGTGGCGTTGCCGCCACTCCAGTTCTGCGCCCCGCTCGCCACGGTTTTGCCGCCGGGTACGTCGATGTCGGTGTCGTCGGAGTAGTGAACTGTCACATCCTGGGATGTTGCGTTGGCCGCAACGTAGGTCCGTTTGCCGTTCTTGACGAAGACGGAAGCCATCGGGCTGTCGGCCGTGATGGTGGTGTCGATGGTGCCGAGAGCGGCGAGGTTGCGGATCCAGTGGAAGGTGTGGGCCTTGCTCTCACCCTCCTCGGAGGTGAAGGAGTTGTCGGCCCGGAAGTCTGCGAGGGCGGTGTCCGGGTCGCCCAGGGCCAGGTACTCGTACCAGATGTCCGTCCAGATGGTGGGCCGCGTCTTGCCGCTCTGCTCGAGCATTTCCTGATAGTTGGCCTTGACGTAGTCCGGGTCGTGGCCGAGGTAGAAGTGGCCTCCGGTCACCGGCAGCAGGTTGATGCCCTGGATCTGCTCAGGCGCGCTCGAGAACCAGGTGGAGTAGGCACCGCCGTTGCTCCAGACCATGCCGACCTCCTTGTGCTTGAAGTCGTCGGGATAGGTCTGGTCGCGGGAATCGAACCAATAGTCCTGGACCGCGGCGGCCTGGGTTGTGTACATGTAGATACCGGCGTCCCGGACGCTCTTGTTGCCAGTGGTGATGCCCCATTGGATCAGGGCGTTGTCGAAGTTCATTCCCTCCGAGGAGGACTCCTGGTTGTTTCCGGCGAAGAAGGAGCCGTGACCGGAGGCCCAGTCATGACCGCTGTAGATGTCGAAGTCCCGCAGATAGGGGAAGCGTTTGTCGGTGCGGTCGTAGTTGTCGGCGTCACGGATCAGCAGGTCGACCATTCCGCCGTACTGACCGGAAGCAGCCCAGGCGGAATCGAATTTGGCCAGGGTCGCGGCGGCGGTGATGAAGTAGCCGTAGTGGAAATGGTGGTCGTTGAGTTCCTGGTCGGATCCGTAGGAGGCGGGGTATCCGATCAGGGTTCCCCAGTTCTTGTCGTAGTAGAACAGGTGGCCGGTCTCGTTCTGGGAGGCGGTGAACCAGTCGGTGAGCTTGCTCTTGATCGCGGCCAGAGCTGCGTCGCGCACCTCGGTATTGCCCGTCTGGTCGGCGATCTCCGCGATACGCGCCGCACGGCCCAACCCCTTGCCGGTCCAGTAGGTGTCGTCACTCTGCTGTCTGGTCGGATCGGACTTCTCGTTGTTCAGGTAACTCTGCAGGGTCGCTGCGTCGGTCCCGGAGTTGTCCGCGACCGCGGGGACCTCGGGCAGGACTCCGTGGAAGACCATCGATGTCGAGAACGACTGGAGGCCGGTCAGTACCTTCAGGGCACCCCGGGACGACACGTAGGCCTGCTGCAGGGGTTCGCCGGAGGCGAGGTGGCGCCACTGGTGGGGCAGGAGAGCGGCCACGGTAGCGGTCTGTGAGCCTTCCATGGCTTCGGTGGTGTAGTGGTAAGTCGTGGTGATCTTGCTGTCGCTCTCGTCATATTTGTAGGAGACGGTGGTGCCGGTGACGTGGGCGTGGGCGTACTTGGCGTACTCGTCGGCGAGGGCGGACCGGTCGGCGGCCGAGGTGGCGGAGGTGGTCGGCAGCACCGCCACGGAGAAGTAGTCCTTGCCTGCCAGCGATGAGGTGATCGTGGAGCCTTGGGCCGACCAGGTGGCTCCGGCCGGTGCGAACGCGACGTAGTCGTGCCCGTTGACCCGGTAGCCGATGATCGCGCCAGAGTTGGACCACACACTCACTTGCCCGCCGGAGGCGGCGGTGATCTGTGCGTCACCGCCGGTGGCCCGGAAGTAGGCGAAGGGCAGGCCCGATCCGATGGTCGACCGCAGCGAGTGCGCGCCGTCACTGAGGAGTGGGCTGACGGTCCAGTCGCTCCAATCGTCGACCTTCACCTCGGGCGCTGCGAGTCCCACCACACCGACGGTGAAGTCCTCCACGTAATTGAAGTGGTACTCGCCGACGCCCTTGGCGCTGCCGGAAATGGTCGGCGTGGTGCTGTAGGAGACGCCGAGGCCGCCGGACTTGGCGCGGAAGCCGAGAGGCTGCGCGTAGAGCGGTTCTCCGTAGGCGCAGTCGGTGCGCTTCCACAGAATGGAGGACCACCAGTCGTTGGTGGGTACAGCCCCTGACGGTGCGTTGGACGTCACCCAGTGCCGTGGGTTGGTCGAGATGTCCGCGCAGCCGGATGGCAAGGGTCCCGATTGCTGCTCGGTATAGCTGCCCTGGCCGACTGTGTCGGCGCTGGCGGTGTGCGAGGTGAGCACGGCCAGCAGCGCCGCGAGCATGGCCGCCACCACTCCGAACACCGCGATGCGCGAATGGCGTGCCGGCCCTCCGGCGCTTCTCCGGATGCAGGACCCTGCGCCGGCCGGCGCAGCGGCGTCCACCGCTCTGGGCGGTGGATGGCTTGCTGGGAGCATGGGGGAACTCCTAAGGCGAGGGCCGTCACGCAGGCCGCACGTGACAGCGAGTAGTGGATGTGCTCGTGCGCCGGGAACCTGCCCGTAAAGCGAGGATTCTCTGGTTCGTGACCGCTCGTTCGGATCGGGCCGCGTGCCGCGAATCAGTGTTTGAGAGCGCTCTCAATGGCTGAGAGGCTAGGGACGGCGGCCCGGCGGTGTCAACACTCCACGCAACGAAGGTTCACCGGTACGTAACGCTCGTGAAATCGTCGGATGCCGAACTTGGCGCATGAATGCGTCTATTTCGCGCTCTTGACTGCACGCCGTGACGGCGTACAGCGTCGGACGCGGCTGGGGGCGCTCCCACCAAGCCCGCGCGTGTCATGGCCTTTCGGAGCGCTCCTGATCCAGCCGCATCTTCGATCGCCGCCCCATGCTGAAATCCGTTGCCGGGCGTGCAGGCGTCTCACGGGTCGTCAACGGGGCTGAGGGGTACGCGACGTCCTGGTGGAGCGGCCCCTTCATGCAGCCGAGGAGCTTGGGGTAGCCGAACCGAACTGCTCGCACCCCGGTCCCGGCGCACAGGAGTGATCGCCGTCGTCGCCGAGCCGGAGACCAAGGTCGTCACCAACCACTTCCTCGCTGAGCAGTTGCTCGGGATCAACCGGGAACCGGCCGACCACGAACGCCGATTGGTTCCGCTCCTGACGAAGGCGGCAGGCGACTACGCGCGGGTAGGCCGCTACCTTGCCTGCGGTCACGTGGACGGTGCCGTGCTGTTCTGCCTCCACGACGAGGACCCCCTGGCGGAGATCGTGCGCCGGGTCGGTTACTGACCGTCTTCGGCGGCCGTCGGGGATGGCCAGGAGCGGAGGGGGACAGAGGTCTCCCGTGCGCAGACTCCGAGAGGCGCTGGCGCGTGTTCCGTGCCCGGGTTCGCGACGTGCAGAAAAACGCCCGCGCGTTGGCCGCGACCGCCGTGGCTTCGTCCAACTCGCCCCACACAGGGGGCGGGGGGTCCATTTCCAGCGCTTGCTGAAGACTGGCGACGAGTAGCTGGGTTCCCTGGCCGTACCTTTCCTCGGCGGCTTCGTCCGCGGGCACTTCAACGATGCCGAGGCGCGCCAAGAAGCGGTGCAGACGGGCGATGTCCTTGCCCTGAGCAGTGGCCGGGGTGGCCTTCAGGGCGAAAAGGGGAAGGTAAGTCATGACGCGCTCCTGGACCACACATGACGCCTCAACCAACTCCCAGCCGTCTCCGACGGCTGCCACCGCAGAGCTTCCTCGGGGGTCCCGCGGGCGCGGGGGCTGAGGTTCGGTTCCTGCTCGACTACACAACCCCGCCCGGTGGAGCGACCAACCTTGCCCCTCAGGCGGGTCCCAGAGCATCCAAGGCCGGAGGTGTCGGCGGACATTCGCGGAAGGCTGCGGAAGGTCCCGAGAGGCCGAGAAGGGCCGACCTGCCGCAGCGGCTCACGCGGATGCTACTCCGCTAAATTGGAGCTGAGATTGGACGACCTTCTTCCGCGTCCGCGAAGGTTTCCGGTGACGAGCAGCCCTGGCGTCCGCTGGCGGGTACGTACTTCAGTCGCGCGGCGCGGCCCCAACGTCTGGAGTCAGACATGAAGCCGAATCGCTCCATTCCGGCGTCGACGGTCATCCCCGTCCTGATCTACCCCGATGTGCGCGAGGCGGTCGCCTGGCTCGGCGCGGCCTTCGGGTTTGCCGAGCGGGTGCGGATCGGCGAGGACCACCGCGCACAGCTCAGTTTCGGCGACGGTGCCGTGATCGTCGGAGATGTGCGAAACGATCGCCGCCCGCCACGCCCCGGCGAGGTCACACACTCGATCACGGTGCGTGTGGAAGACGTCGGCGCCCACTACGACCGGTCCCGGGAGCATGGCGCACGCATCATCATGGAACCGACCGATTTCGAGTACGGCGAACGGCAGTACACCGCCGAGGACCTTGCGGGTCACCAGTGGACGTTCTCGCAGACGCTCGCAGACGTTGCCCCGGAGGAATGGGGCGGAACGTCCGTCACGACCGATTGACGCATCCTCAGCGTCGCTGCGTGGCGGTGTGGGTGGCGAGCCAGTGGGATCACAGCCACTCATCGATGGCCGCGACCAGAACGGTCGCTTCGCGTAGCGGACGGCGAGCTTGTCCTCTTGCGGTTGCGTATCGGGTCGGCCTTCTCCGGGATGGTGCAGCGGATGCCGCGTCGGCGCAGGTAGGCGCGGTTCGCGCGGGAGCCGTACGCCTTGCGCGGACCTTGTCCGGCCGGCTGCGCGGTCGGCCTGGGCCGGGGCGGGGCAGCCGGATGGGCTCCACGACAGACTGGAACTGCGGGCTGTCGTGCCGGTGACCAGCGGTGACGATCAGCGAGAGCGTTTTGTGCCCCTGCTCGACCGCCAGGTGCGGCTTGGTGGTCAGCCCGCCGCGTGAGCGCCGTACCGTTCCGATACGTCCCGCCACGGCGCACCGGTCCTGGTCCGCCACCGTATGCCGTCGACCAGTTGCCGCCGCGACCGCGTCGGCGGCCGGCCCGACTTCTCGCCCAGCGGCAAAACGGCTCAAGTCGAACGGCCGACCCACTCGCCGGTGCTCAACTGCCGGTTGCGTTCCCCTCAGTTCGTTTGAGGTCGTGCTCGTAGCGGCGGCGGTAGCAGCGCCGTGCGAGCGGCTGCAGGGGGAACAGGTGCCGCCCCATCCCCTCGGGGGCCGGGGCGGTCGGGAGCACAGCTAGCGCGCACCTTCGCTCCACCTGCTTCGCTGTGAGCCACGAGTCCGTCCGACAACACAAGAGTTCCTGTCATGCGAAGAGCGCCATATCGACGAGTGTGACGCGGGCGGCCGGACGGGAAGCCGTCGGCCCGCGCCGATCAGCCGACCTGCGGGCTGGGTGTCGGGGACGCGGTGTTCACGTTCAGGTCGGGCCGCGGGGTGAGGACGACGATCGGGGCGCCCGGCTGCGGCGGGGGCGGCGTGAGCTGGTCCTTGGGGAGCGTCGGCGGGGCGGACTGCTGGGCGAGGACCTGGTCGAAGTTGATGGTGCCGGTCTTCTCCATCATGGTGATGTGGTCGAGGACCGTGTCGTTGGCGAGGTCCGCGAGCGCGCGCACAAGGGAGTTCTGCGTCGTGGCGCGGACCTTGGAGATGACCGAGAATATCTGGCCGTGCGTGACCCGCATGATGTTGGCGGCGGTCGTGTCGAACTGCTTGCCGTTCTGGGCGACGGAGGTCGCCACGAACTGCTGTTGCTGCGGAGACGCCTGGTTCGGCAGAGTGATGTTCAGCTGTATGGCGATCTTGCGGTCCAGCTCGTCGAGGCGGGCGTGTCCCACGATCAGATGTTTGCCTGCCTCTCGCATCGCCGGTGTCGAGCCCTTCTTCAGCGCGATCTCACCCAAGGGGTACTCCCACAGCCCGGCCGCGCGGACCTTGACGACGAAGTCGCGGTCGGCCTCGGTGAGCGGGCCCCACTGGGTGTTCGCGATGACGCGGGTCTGGGCGCTGGACGTGGTCTGGAAGCCGAGCATGGTGGGGTAGGCGAGCGCGGCGAGAGTCAGAGCCACCGCGCCGCCCACGAAGACCGTTCCTGCCATGTTGCGTGAGACGGGCATGATGCCTCCTGACGTAATGATCGGATTTCGCAGGTGGTACGGCCGCCACGGCCCCATTGATCATCGCGCCGGGTAAAACTTCCACTCGCGCCCCTGTGTTGTGCGTCACAGGGAGGTGTGGCGTGTGTTTCTTGCCGTGGTGCCGCCTGTGCGGCGACAGGCGGCACCCCTGGACGGTGGCCGCGGACGGCGACTCCGGGCGTACGCGCCGTTGCCGGGGAGCGGGGGAGCGGGGAGCGCGGGCGGCCCGGCCGAGGCCGGTTTCCCTGCGGGCGGCGCGGCGATGGTCGGGCAGCTCGGCTCGGCCGAAGCCGACCGGGGGTGTTCGGCAGCCGAATTCGGTAGGTGTGTTCGGCGGGTGTGTTCGGCGGCCGCCGCGAGAGGCCCGGCGCGGTCGGCGGAGTCGGCGAGAGGCCGGGCGGGGTCGGCAGGGCTGTGAGAGGCCGGCCGGAGTCGTGGAAACAGTCTCCATCAATCGATTGATCGACGCCCTCCGGAGACGTATCCTCCCCGCCATGTCCGACTCGCCACCCGCCTCACCTGCCCCCGCGCCACCGCCCTCCGACGCCAGTCGTGAACGCATCATCGCGGCCGCCACCTCGCTCTTCGCCGAACACGGCTACGACGGCACCAGCACCCGTCGTATCGCCGCCGAGGCGGGGCTGAACATGGCCACCGTCGCCTACCACGTCGGTGGGAAGCCGGACCTCTACCGGGAGGTCATGCTCCGCGCCCACCTCGCCGAGCAGCGGGTGCTGACGGACGCGCTGGTCGCGTTCCGGGCGCTGGCGCCCACCGATCCGGTCGCGGCCGTCACCGGTCTGGTCGACCGGTACCTCGACTTCTGTCTCGACCAGTCGCACATCCCGGCCCTGTGGATGCGCCGCTGGCTCTCCGACGCCGCCGAGTTCGCGGATCTGGAGGCCACTTACGCGCGCCCGCTGATCGAATCGGTCCGCGATACCGTGCGCGAGGTCGTCCCGGCCGCGCTGCCGGCCGGATCCACCGCGCCCGCCGACATCGAGATGACCGTCTGGACGGTGCTGTGGAGCACCCACGGCTTCTGCCGCTCGGGCATCCGCGCCGAGGTCCCGCGCTTCCGCGCCCACCTGCGCGCCCTCGTCCTGCGCGATCTGGGGCTCAGTGCCCAGGAATCGTACGACCAGGAACCGCACGACCAGGGGCACGGATGACGACCGCCCTGGTGCCCCCGAGCACCGAGGACGACGAAATCACCCGGCGCCGCCTCTTCGTCTACGGCCTCGGCTCCGTCGGCACCGGCATCTTCTCCACCGTCCCCGGCCTGCTCCTGCTCTACTTCATGACCGACGCGCTGGGCGTCCCCGCCGGCATCGCCGGGCTCGTGGTCGCCCTGCCCAAGGCCTGGGACGCCGTGTTCAACCCCTTGGTGGGTGCCGCCAGCGACCGTGAGGCCGTCCGCACCGGCCGACGGACCCGGCTGCTGGTCGCCGGTGGGCTCGCGCTGCCCGCCGCGTTCGCGGCGATGTTCCTGTCTCCGATGACCGGCACGGGTGCGGCGGTCTGGGTGACCGTCACCTTCGTTCTGGCCGCGAGTGCCTTCTCGTTGTTCCAGGTGCCGTACGTCGCCCTGCCCGCCGAGATGTCGTCCGTATCGGCCGTCCGCACGCGGATCATGGTCTGGCGGATCGTCTTCCTGACCCTGGGCATCCTCGTCGCGGGCGGTGCGGCCCCGTTGGTGGTCAGTGCCGCCGGCGGAGGCCGCACGGGATACGGAGCGATGGGGCTGACTGTTGGCCTCGTCGTCGCCGGGGTCCTGCTGGTGCCCGCCCTCGGTACCCGCTGGGTGCGCTCACGACCCGGACCCGAACCTCTCGGCCTGGTCGCGGCCTTCCGCACCGCACGCGGCAACCGCGCGTTCTTCGCGCTGCTCGCCTCCTTCGTGCTGCAGGCCGCCGCCGTCGCGATCATGCTCGCCGCCGCACCGTACGTCGCCACCTACCGCCTCGGCGGCTACGGCCTGACCTCGATGCTCTTCGTCTGCCTGGTCGCGCCCAGCGCCGTCGCCGTTCCGCTCTGGGCCAAGGCCGCCGGACGCTGGGGGCGGCTGCGCTGCCTCACGTTCGCGACCTGTGGTTACGCCGTCGGCGCGGTGGCCCTGTTCCCGGCGGCCGGCCACGGCAGTGGCACCGGCGCGGTGGTCGCGACGCTCGCGCTCTGCGGGCTGCTCGGCGTCTGCTATGCCGCCCTGCAGGTCCTGCCGCTCGCCCTGCTGCCCGACACGGTGCACGCCGACAAGGCCAGGACCGGCCAGGTCCAGTCCGGCGCGTTCACCGGACTGTGGACGGCCGGTGAGACCGTCGGCCTCGCGGCCGGACCCGGCGCGTACTCGATAGCCCTGGCCGCCACCGGCTTCGTCTCCTCGACCCTGGACCACCCGGTCGCCCAGACCGCCACCGCGCGAACCGGCATCCTTCTGGGCTTCAGCCTCGTCCCCGCCCTGCTCATGCTGCTCTCGCTGCCTGCCCTGCGCGCCTACGGCCGCCGCCGCGCCGCGCAAGAAACGGAAACCACCCGATGACGACTCCTCAGCAGGCCACCGCCCCCGCGCAGTCCGCCCACCCCGGCCTGCCCGAGACCGGCCGCTCCGGCGCCGACCTTCTCGCCGAACTCGCCGTCCTCACCGCAGCCGACCTGCCCACCCGAGGCGGGCACACCACCGCCTACGTCTACGACAGCGGCCGTCCCGAGGTACGCGAAGCCGCCGAACGGGCCTACCTGACGATGATGGAGGTCAACGGCCTGGACCCGACCGCCTTCCCCAGCATCGTCGCGCTGGAACGCCAGGTCGTCGGCGCGACCGCCGCCCGCCTCGGCGGCGACGACGCCACCCCGGGCATCTTCACCAGCGGCGGAACCGAGTCGATCATTCTGGCGGTGAAGGCCGCCCGGGACGCCCGCCCGGACGTCATCGCCCCGGAGATCGTCGTCCCGGTCACCGCCCACGCCGCGTTCCACAAGGCAGGGAGCTACCTCCGGGTCACCGTACGGAGCGCACCCGTCGACCCCGAGACGTACCGGGCCGACCCGGCCGCAATGGCGGCGCTCTGCAACGAGAACACTGTCCTCGTCGTCGCCTCCGCCCCGTCCTACGCCCACGGCGTCATCGACCCCGTCGCGGAGATAGCCGCCGACGCCGCCGCCCGCGGCATCCCCTGCCACGTCGACGCCTGCGTCGGAGGCTGGCTGCTGCCCTGGCTCGCCGAGGCCGGTGCGCCCGTCCCGGCCTTCGACTTCTCCGTCCCCGGCGTCACCTCCCTCTCCTGCGACCTGCACAAGTTCGGGTACGCCCCCAAGGGCGCCTCCGTGCTGCTGTTCCGCGACGAGGCCCTGCGCCTCCACGCCTACTACGCCTGCGCCGCCTGGCCCGGCTACAGCGTCGTCAACTCCACGATCCAGAGCAGCAAGGGAGCCGGACCACTCGCCGGGGCGTGGGCCACGCTGCAGGCCCTCGGCGCCGACGGCTACCGCGAACTCGGCCGCGCCGCCCTGTCCGCGACCCGCACGCTGATCAGCGGCGTCGAGGCCATCGACGGCCTGACGGTCCTCGGCACCCCCGAAGCCACCCTCGTGGCCATCGGCGCGGACCCGACGGCCGAGACCCCGCTCGACCTCTTCGCCCTCGCCGACGAGACCCGCGCCCGGGGCTTCTTCCTCCAGCCCCAGCTCAGCCTCGACGGCCTCCCGGCCAACCTGCACCTGACCCTCTCCGGGGTCAGCGAGCACGGCGTCGAGGAACTGCTCGCCGTGCTGCGCGACTGCGTCGACATCATCCGTCCGCTCGGGCCCCCGACGCCCCCCGCGGACATCGTCGACCTGCTCCAGCAGGTGGACCTGACCGAACTCGACAACGCGTCCTTCGCGGCACTGCTCCCCGCCGCGGGCGTCGACCTGACCGGCGACAACGCGGCCCGGATGGCCCCGGTCAACCGCCTCCTGGATGCCCTCCCGGCGGCGACCCGCGAGGTCATCGTCACCCGCTTCCTGTCCGCGCTCTACAGCCCGTACCTGGGCGGGTGAGGACAACTCCGGTCACGCGGTGACGGTTTCGGCCCAGGGGCCGCCAGGGCCACGACGGCTGTGGCCGGGTACGACGAGGACGTACCCGGCCATGATCGATTTCGCCCCTGTACTGCCGGGCCGCCAGGAACGGACCGGGTCGTCCGGTGCCGGGCGTCCGGGCTCACCGGGCTGTGTGCTGCTTTCGTCCGCCGCGGCGGAAGCGCATGCCGGCGTAGGCGAGATCGGCGAGCAGGACGAGGCAGCCGATGATCAGCAGGAAGAACAGTCCGTGGGCGGCGAATCCGATGATGCCCAGGACGAGGGCTACAAGGATCAGGAACAGGAACAGGCTCATCGGTCTCTCCCGGCGGCTTTCGGGGATCATCAGCGACGGGCGAGCCGGCGCTCGCCCTTCACTCCCGGCGTGTATTCGAGTTCGTAGTGCGCGAAGACTCCCGGCTCGTCCGTGGCGGGCAGCACGCCGTCCGTGTCGATGGCCGGGGCCTTCTTCACCAGGTTCTTGTCGTGAGCGACCTTCAGGTAGCCCGGCCCGACGGTCGCGCCGTCAAGAGGTACGAACACCAGGCGACGGCGCGTGGGCAGTCCCACGGTCACGGTGGCGAAGGACGGACTGTCGGTCGCCGTGTCGACGTAGACGGATTCCAGAGTGCCGATCTTGTGGCCCCCCGGATCCACCACGTCGTGCCCACGCCATTCGCGGATGTCACCTGCCTCGAACATGTTGTACCTCCACAGGGGGGGTACCCCCGATCGTCGGCCTGATGCCCGGGTCGCCACGGTTGCCCTGCCGGGAAATCGGCGGCCGACGTACTGATCATGTTGCATCCGGTACGGGGCGGGCTGCCTCGTCGAACAAGTCGAACAAGTCGAATAAGATGATGCCTCTTGCGTTGTTGATCAAGGAAACATAGTTTCGTGGTGTGACCATGACACGAAGAGCGATCATCAAGGGAATGGCTGCCGCACCGTTCATCGGAGCCGCAAGCAGCCTTCTTTCCGCCTCCCCCGCTCAGGCGGCCACCATCGACGCCGGCCAGTTCACCCTCACCAGCAGGACCTCCAACAGTTACGGCGAGTTCGCCGACCTGTCCGCCGGTCTGGCGACCAAGCTGCCCAAGGTGGACGCGACCACCGTCATCGCCGACGTCAACCGCAGTGCCACCCATCTCACCAGCGCCCCCAGCACGGCCGAGGCCTTCGAGACCGGCTTCGCCTGGGACTCCGACGACCAGGCGGTCGACTACTGGATTCCCCAGGGCGTCACCACCAGCGCGGATGCCTATGGCAACGGCAACTATCCCGAAGGCGGAAGCAACCGCGTCGTCCTCGCCTCCTGGTACTTCGAGACCGATCCCGACGGTGACGGAGTCGACGAGTACGCGATCGACAAGGGTCTGCGGCTCACGTTCGTCAACTACAACAACGCGTCGACACCGAAGTACCGGCACGTCCTGCTGGTCGAGCCCGTCAAGACCTCCACGGGCGAGTTCTCGTTCAACCCCATCCGCAAGCATGCCGGCGGCATCATGTGGTACGGCAACCTCCTCTATGTGGTCGACACATACAAGGGACTGCGGGTATTCGATCTGAACACCCTCTTCAAGGTGCCTCTCACCGAGAAGGACGTGTGCGGTCTGCACACCGACGGGTCCTACTACGGGTACGGCTACCAGTACGTCCTGCCGCAGAGCCAGGCCTACGACAACGCGGGAACCTACCTGCGCTACACGGCCATCGGGCTGGACCGCGCGAGCACCCCCGACAGCCTCGTCGTGAGCGAGTACTCCCTGTCCGGCGCGGTCAGCTACACGGACGGCACCTTCAACGGCACCGGTGTCGGCACCACCACGCCCAAGGTGGTCCGCTGGAACCTCGACTACACCGACCGGCAACTCGGCTCGCTCACCGCGTCGGAGGCCGTCACCGTCAGCCAGCAGAAGATCCAGGGCGTGGTGTCCCGCAACAGCAAGCACTATCTCTCCGCCAGTGACGGCACCTCCACCAAGGGAACACTGCGCACCTTCACGTCCGGGGGCTCGACGGCCAGCACCGTGTGCGACCTGGTCATCGGGTGCGAAGACCTCAGCTACCACAGCAGCGGGGCTTCCGGCTGGGCCTTCAGCGAGTCCGTGATCTGGAACCTTGGCGAATACGTCAACAAGCGCTACGTGTACGCGGTGCACGCGGACGGTTCGTAGCAGCGGCGGGTGTCCGCGACGACGGCAGTCGGGCCTGGACCTGCGAAGGCGCACACGCATGACGCTCCGGAGCGGCGTTGCAACGGCGACCCAGCACCTCGCAGTCAGGGTCCGACCGCCGTCGGACCCTGGGCCCCGCGGGAGCACAGGATGATGTCGTCAACGAGTTGCTCCTCCAACGAGAGCAGTTCGGCAAGGACGAGTTGGGGTGGTTGCCGGCCGGAGGCGGCAGCGTGTGAGAGGAAGTGGTCGTCGAGCGCCAGGTGGTAGGTCTCGACGTAGTAGGCCAGGCTGGAGAACCAGAACCATGTCCCGTCGGTCTGCAGCGAGACTTCGTGGATCGCGGTTCCGTCGCCGCGCAGCACGTCGTAGTCCGTCGAGCCGGATACGGCCAGAACGGAGGCGGCACGGAGATGGGCGACCAACTCCGTTTCGTGCGAACGGGGTTCTGGGGTGGCGACGTCACGGATGCACGGTGCGTCGTCGTCGGCGGCCGGCTCGCGGAAGGCCCCAAGAATCTCGTTCCGCACCGTTGAGCGGTCTGCCCACGGCGATGTGGGGCGATGCCCGGCAGAGCGGGGAACCGGGATCCGGTGCAGGCTGCCGTCCTGCTTGTCCACGAAGCAGGAGCCGTTGCCGACCAAGGAGTGCCGGGTGTCCCGCGTGCGCAGGTAGTCCACGGACTGCCAGCCGACGATCCAGCCGAGCGCGTGCTCCTTGACATGGGAGACAGCCGCCCGGACGGAACTGCCGCACACCGTCAGCTCCGCGCGGTAGTCCCGCTCCAACTGTGCTTCGACCAGCAGAACAGCGAACTCGCGGGCGATCGTCTCGACAGCATCAGCGATTCTGCCAGTCCCCACGACCGAATTTCACGATCCCGGTGGCGAGCATCACCGGGCCCGTCCGGCGGCCGGCTCCCTGGTGTGTGCGTGGCCGCGGCTGTCGTGAACTGTGCCGAGAGCGCGGCACCGTGGCAGCGAGCGCGTTTTCTGATCGACAGGGACAACCAGCCCTGCAGGGGATGGCCGAAGCGACTCACCGACCGTGTGGCTCCACGCGCTCACTGACTATTCGGCCTCGCGCGTCCGAAGCCTGAAGATACTCCAGCGTCGCCGTCTGGGTGGGAGGGGAACGAGGACCGTCGAGGGGATGCCCAGTGCGGCCAGTCGGGAAAGAAGGGCTGTCTCCTGACTTTGAGTGACCGCGATACACAGGGAGGTTCCTGTGTCGTTCGCGCTGAATATCAAGCAGTCGCCCTGCCGGCCTTCCGCGTTGATCGTGTAAGGAGCCAGGTCCAGGAGCACGCCGAACTGCTCGTCGTCGCGCACATCGATGCCGATCCCCATGCCTGGGTCGTCCCGCCGGGAGCGAGTGCCGTCGGCGACCTGTTCACGGCCGAGGGACAACGTGCGTTCGTAGGAGTTCACTACGGCGGGCGGCCAAGGTTCGTCGCTGTAGGCGTCGAGGTCGGCTGAGTCGATGCCGGAGCGCAGGACACGAAGCGCCTCGCGGTGAACGTGCTCGATGTCGGCCGGACTCAATCCGTCCGCGATGACGAACTCGTTCCGCTGGACGTCCTGTTGGCTGATCATGAGGGACACCCTATTCGCGGCCTGGAGCTCGTCCGTCACGGTGAGCAGCGGCGAGGCGTATGCCCCATGCGCGCACGCGGCCCGCGCGGCCCCGTCAACGCATGCCTCGTCCGCGCGGCAGGCGGCCCAAGCCAATCGCCCGACGCGGACGGGTGCCGTCACTCCGCTCCGCGTGCTCCTCTGAGGTCGCGGCCGGTGACCATCTCGGATTCGATCCGCACGGACACCGCGTTCGGCAAGGGCATCCAGGATGTGGGGCCGACCTGCGCCAGCCGCTCGTGCTCGGCGGGGTCCGTCACGACGGTGGCCCGTCCGGTGACGACCACGCTCCAGCCGGACCGGGTCTCCGCGTCGAACTCGTCCGCCTCGAAGGCGACCACGACGCCGTCGATCGCGCGGACGAGATCCGAGTCCGACGAGGTGCGCAGCAGGACAGAGTTGTCCGTGTCCAGGGAGAAGTTGACGGGAAGGACCGCGGGCAGTGCCTGCCGGGTGTAGACCACGCGGCCGACCGCGACCTTGGCCAGCAGGCGGATGCACTCCTGCCGGTCGAGTTCGTGAAAGGCGTCGTACTGGGACATCGAACCATCGTCCCTCCCCGCGCCGGGCCCGTGTAGGGCCGGTCGGCCCTACATCGGGGCAGGCGAAGGACTGGGACCGTGTGACGCACCCGGGCCGTACCGACCGAGCCCCTGGGGCCGCCGGCCGGACGTCACCGCCCCTCTGAGCACCACCCGGCCGGACAGCGTGTACGGACCACCCGGCCCGCGCCGCCGTCGGTCACCACGACGCCTCAAGAGCCGCGGTCAGCCGGGAGACGGCTGACAGATCCGGGACGCCGCGCAACGAAGCAACGACCTGGTCGCTCGCGAACTCTCGCTGCGCTGCGGTCACGGTCGGATCGATGGCGCACTCGGCCTGTACGCGGATGAAGTTCAGGTCCGTCGCGAAAAGCATCGAGAACGACTGTGGCCCTTTGACAGTGGCAGGGCCTCCGGCGCTCCGGTAGCCCCGAGCCAATCGCCTGGCGGAATCCACTATGGTCCGGTTGCGGCCCGACCACACGTACAGGGCACGGGCGAGCTCTCGTTCCGCCGAAGCCGGACCGGCGTTGTCCCAGTCGAGGAGGACCGGACCGTCCGGGCCGACCAGAACGTTCTGCGGCTGCAGGTCGAGATGCGACGTCACCAGATCGTCGGGCTCGGACGGGGTCACCCATCGCGCCAGATCAGCCGCGGACGTGGCGACGAACCGGCCCAGCGCGTCGGACCACGGCAGGCCGGCGTGCTGAACCCGTGTGTGCAGATCCTTCCATTCGGCGTCCTGCGGGCACTGCTCGTACCAAGAGCCCGGCGTCTCACTCGCGCCCGCTCCCGCCGTGTGGAGGAGCGCCATGGTCCGCCCGAACCAGTCCAGGATGTCGGGATCGGACGCGTCAGCCGTCGGGCCGTCGATCCAGTCGTACAACTTGACGTGGGACCCGCCGGAAGAGGAGGCGAGACGGGAGACGAACGCGCCGTGGCGATCGGGAATGAGCCGAGGTGAGGCGATGCCCAGGTTCTCCGCGGCCTGCCGTAACGCGGCCTCCCGGCGGACCTGAGCTTCGTCGCAGCCGAAGAGGAGTTCCTTGACCGCCCACGAGGACCCGCTCCCGGACAACTTCCAGATCTGGCCCAGTGCGCCGCGGGTGACCGGTGTCAATGTCCAGGGCCCGGCACCGAGATCGTAGGTCTCCGCCATGTTTTCGGCTGTGTCGCGCATACAGGGACGCCTCCAGAAAGGGGTGGACGGTGCTGACCACGGATCAGCGCCATGGACCGGATACGGCTGCGACGGCGGGGTTGCGGACCATGAACACATCCACCGGATCCTCTGTCTCGACGGTGAACCCGTGCCGCTCGTAAAGACGTTGAGCCGGACTGCCCTGCAGTACGTTGAGTCGGATCAGGACACCGAGGCGATCGGCCTGCTTCAGCAACTCGCTCAGCACGCCCGAACCGATTCCGCTGCCCTGAAGACGTGGGGTCAGGTAGAAGTGCTCGAGCCAGTGGGCGTCTGCGGCCGGTCGCACGGCCACGCAGCCGGCGAATGCGCGACCGACCTCGATCAGCCAGGTGTGGGCCGGGTCGAAGCCGTCCCGCAGCCGCTGCCGCACCCGTTGCGCGTCGTACCGCCCGAGACGTTCCAGATCCGCCCGCAGCACCACGGCACGCAACTCGGCCACTGCCTCGACGTCTCGAAGAGACGCCGGCCGAAGATCCCACTCCGCCAAGGCCCTCATTACTCTCTGACCGCCACCGCCACCGCCACCGCCACCGCCACCGTTACCGCCTTCGTGGTCCGGCCGTAACGACCGCAGACGGGCCGATGCCCTCGGCCCACTCGAACAGCATCGCTCGCGACAAAATGTTCGTCACCACTAAACTGTGGGTCCAGAACGCAACTGCCGAGGTGAATACCCAGCGCGCCTTCGATTCTTCCTTGCGCAAGCTTGACCTGGACTCTCTCGACCTGTACCTGATGCGCGAGCACGGTGTCCGGGTTCAGTCGTGGGGCGGATTGGCCGAAGGAGAGACGGTCATGACCACGTTCCCCACCGCGCGATCCGTCCGGACAACCCCGGATGGCCTCCTGTGGGAGCCCAGCGAACGCTGGGTGCGCGGCCGCACCGGCGATGTCACCGTCGTCGACAGTCGGCATCCCGTTCTTGTATGGGAGCCCGAGGTTCCGGTGCCGCTGTACGCCTTCCCACGCGAGGAGGTTCGCGAGGACCTGCTCCGCCCTGCGAAGAACCCCCCGACGGGCACGCACACCGGATCACAGATCTTCTACGACCTCGAGCTCGGCGGTGAGCTGCTGGCGAACGCGGCCTGGACGTTCGCCACGGCCGATCTGGCCGAACACATCGCCTTCGAGTGGTTCCGGCGCGTAGGCCGAGGCCTGGACCACTGGTACGAGGAGGAGGAAGAGATCTTCATCCACCCTCGCGACCCGCACAAACGTGTGGACGCCATGCCCAGCAGCCGCCACGTCAGGGTCGAGATCGACGGCACACTCGTCGCCGACACCCACTGCCCGGTCCTGCTCTTCGAGACCGGCCTGCCGACGCGGTTCTACATCCCGCGCGAGGACGTCCGCCTGGACCTGTTCGTACCCACCGACCACAGCACCGGGTGTCCCTACAAAGGCACGGCCGAGTACTGGTCGAGGCAGGGTGGGGCCGGCGTCCCGCCGAACGTCGTATGGAGCTACCCGGAGCCACTGCCCGCCGTGGGCGCGATCAAAAATCTCCTCGCGTTCTACAACGAGGCGGTCGACATCACGACGGACGGCGAAGCCCTGGAGCGTCCCGTCACCCCGTTCACCAAAACGCTCGTGGAGCAGCCGCCGACATGACGGCGAGTGCGGCGACAGCGGGCGCCGCCGACACCGCCCCATGGTCCGACGAGGAACGGCAGCTCCTCAAAGAGCAGGCGCACACCAACTGAAAGCTCTGCGCCGTGAGTTGGGTGCGGGCTGCAACCGCTCGAACTGATTGATCCGCCTGCTTCAACCGATCAGGTGGCGACGGCCCCGCGTTCGTGCTCCGTCAGCGGCGGGCCTTCCAGAGAAGGTTGCTTCCGGCCGAGGTAGACAAGGGCGAGCATGTCGGGCATCAGCAGCCGGGCAGGCGGTTTTTCCATGCTCATTACATCCAGCAGGATGCGTAGGGCATGCGGGTTGCGCGAGCCGGCATCAACTGCCTTGTCGACGAACGCGGCGAGAGTTGTTTCGAGGCGGGTGGGAGGCTGGTCGCTGGCGCCCGGGTAGAACACATCCTGGCCCACGGCCAGGCTCCAGGCGTTCTCGACTGGGCGTGCCGCGGCTTTTTGGATACGCCGAGCGGTGCCGGGTGCGTCTATGGGCCGCTGCTGCAGGACGCGGCGCAGGGCGATGACGCTCTGTGCGGCGGCGCTCAGCCCGTGACCGTATACCGGGTTGTAGCCGGCGACGGCGTCACCGAGCACGGCGAAGCCATCGGGCCAGCGGAGGGACTTCTCGTAGTAGCGCCGTTTGTTGGCTGTGCTGCGGGTGGTGATGACGTCGGTCTCGGGTTGGGCACCGGCCAGCAGTTCGCCGATGATGGGGTGAGGCAGGCTCAGGGCGAAAGGCAGGAAGTCGTCGTTGTTGCTGCCGGGCTGCCCGCCGCGGGTTCCGGAGAGCGTCACGAGCCACCGGGCGTCTTCTATGGGAGTGATGATGCCACCACGGCTGGGGACTTGGCGGGGATCGGCCTGGACATTGACGATGGGGAAGCCGTGAGCGGTGCTGCCAGGTGCGCGGTATATCCGGCTGGCGTAGCCGATGCCGGAATCGACGGACCGCTCCTCGACCGCTGGGAGCCCGAGATCCTGTAGCCAATTGGGGGCACGGCTCGCCCGACCGCTCGCGTCGATCACCATGTCGGCCGGGACGGATTGTTCGGACCGGTCCGCCAGAATGCTGACGCCGGTCACCCGGTCCCCGTCGCCCCGCAGGGCGAGCAGTTCGGTCTGCTGGAGGAGGGTGATGCGCTCGTCCTGCAGAACTCTGGTGCGTATCACGGCGTCGAGGAGGTCGCGGCTGCACACCAGATTGGTGTGGCGGGCGTGGCTGAACCTGCGGAACCACTGGCCGGACGGGGCCTTGGACACCAAATCGGTCATGATGCGCGGTGTGTTGGCGCCGCAGGCGACGAGCTGCGCGATGCTGCCAGGCAGGAGGTCCTCGAGTGCCTTCACGCCGCCCGACCACAGCACGTGAGCGTGGCGGGCCTGCGGCAGTCCCTTGCGGGGCTGTGGGCCGTCGGGCAGCACATCGCGTTCAATGATCCGAACGTCTGCGAAGTCGGCGAGCACAGCTGCGGCGAGCATGCCCGTCATCCCCCCTCCGATCACCACCGCGGTGCGACGGGAGGCAGTTCTGGCAGACGATGGCATAGGGGGCACTCATTTCTCTTACAGGGAAAGGGCAGACGTCGGACGGTGCTCGGCCATGCGCGACAGCGGCATCCAGCGCGAGTCGGTCGTTCGAGGTGGCGCGTCGTGACGCAGTCTCAATTCCTTGGGTGCCGGGGTCGGACGTGCCCCGAAGCCGATACGGCGTCCCATTGTTCAGTGAGGGATGCGGAGTTGACCACCACTCGTTGAGCGTCATTCAACGGCGGGTGGATCAGGGGGCGTATCCGGTGGCCGCAGGCGGCGTGAGGAACACACCGTCCCGCAGTTGCGCTACTCCCGCCGGGTGGCCTGTGCGGCGGCGTGCCGCCGTGCCTTGGCCACGATCGGCGACGACGACAGCGCCCGCGAGAGACGCACCATCAGTTGCGGTCTCGAAAGGGACTGCAGCGCCCCCACTCTCGCCGGTACCTCGGTGCTGCCAGGGTGGAAAACGTGCACGCGGGCTGCGGCCAGCATCGCAGCCTCGGCCACCAGTGCGGCCTGATGGGCGACTTGCTCTGGCACGCCGTCAGTTGCGTGCCGCGTCGCAGTTTGCGGCGCTGCACTGAAGGGCTGCCTGACGACATCGGCTGTCGACTGCAGGAACGCTCGTACGCCGGAGGTACCGGCAGCGGCATATAACGCCACCGCCTCTGTGTACGCAGTCGTGCGCACCTGGTCATCAAGATAGGGCGAACAGGCCAAGAAGCCGTCCCAGATTGCGATCTCCTGCCGTGCCAGGCGTACGACCGGCGGATCCCACCAGCGGATGATCCCCGCTGTCGGCGCACGCAGCATCTGCATTTCCGCCCACAGCGGCTTCAGCAGCCGGTAGCGCCTCCAGGCGCGGAGATTGGCGACTGCCGGCGGCCCGATCCTGGGTACGGCGAAGCCGCAGGCGCAGGTGATTCCCGCGAGCATGACCAGCGGAGGGGAGACATCGGTGGAGAGGAAGTCCCAGTCGACGCCCGCCCAGCGGGCCGTCATGGCGGTGTACTTGGCGACTTGGTAGCCCGCGTCGAACGTCAGGCCGACCACGACCAGGACCAAGCCGGCGCGGGTCACGCCATGCACCTCCCGGAGCCAGCTCACGCTCATGGCCGCGAGGGCGATGGTGGCGGCTGTGTGCGCGACCATGTACAGCACGATCATTTCGCGCATGTAGGGCGTGGTGGCGTAGTAGGTGTCCAGGTCCTGGGCCCGTTCCACGGGCACGTCTGCCTGGACGAACAAGACCCAGATACCTGCGATCACCAGCCCGTACACGGCCAGTACGAGCCGGACGGCGTGCTGTCGGGTGTCCGGCGGCCCGCCCTTCCAATTGATCATCAGTGTGAGGTAGGCAGCGCTGAGCGCGGTCATGCCCGAGTAGACCAGCGGGGCGCTGAAGTTCGCCACGCCGGTTGCGTCATTGACGAACCGGATCGTGGGCGGGGCGGACAGGATGCACGCGGCGGAGCCGGCCAGAAGGATCGCGCTGCTCGATGCGATGAGTGAGTCCCGCCAGACTCCCGGGCCGGCCGACAGCTTCAGCCCGGCGGCGAGCAGGAGGAGGACGCCCGGAATGTAGAAGACGATGCCGCTGTCCACTAGCTCGCCGCTCCTTCGGGGGAGTTGGCCTGGTTTCCTTCGTCGACTTCGGCCGCAGCCGCGGCACGGGCCGCCGCGACGATGGGGGACGAACGCAAAGCACGTGCCACCCCCACCAAGGTGGTGCGCGTCGCGAGGTCGGCACAGTGGTCGATGGCGTCGGTAGGGGAGGAAGTGTCGTTGGACTGGGCGTGGACGGCAGCAGTGATCATCGCCGCGAGGCCGACGCGTGAGGCATCCTCGCTTCCGAGGCCCGCGGACCGGGCCGCTGACTGTGCGCGCCGGCGAACCCGGTGATCGAGATGAGGGCGGACGAGGTTCAGCCCGTCCTGGATGCCGGCCTCACGCTGGGTGAGCCGCACGGAGTACGAGGAATACCAAGGGATAGGGGCGACGAGCGGGCTGTTGGGGGAGGCGCTGCTGAGTTCGTGCCACAAGGGGCCAAGCCGCCACCAGGTGACCACGACGTGCCAGAGCCGGACCACCCGCGGGCCCAGCAGCGGAACCGTGAATCCGACGGTGGCAATCGTGGCGGCCAGGCCTACGAGGCCGGGGGCCAGGATGGTGCTCAGAACGTCCCAGTCGTTGCCGGCCCATCTCGCCGCCACCGCGATGATCTTCAGGGTGCTGAACGACAGGTTCAACAGCCAGGCTGCAACGAGGAGCCACAACCCGGCCCGTAGCCATCCGTGGACCTGCAGCGCCCAGCGCCAGCACATCGCCGTGGTTGTCACCGCGGCGGTCACATGGCCGAGCAGGTACAGCGCGATCATCTGCCCTATCCACGGCGTGGTGGCGTAGTAGGTGTCAAGATCTGTACGCCGCTCGACGGAGGCATCT
The DNA here is from genome assembly GCF_055567635.1 of Streptomyces sp. NPDC026500. Taxonomy (NCBI): domain Bacteria; kingdom Bacillati; phylum Actinomycetota; class Actinomycetes; order Kitasatosporales; family Streptomycetaceae; genus Streptomyces; species Streptomyces sp. NPDC026500. The sequence continues at coordinate 27,095 of NZ_JBVHQB010000029.1, forward strand.
CCCATGCTGAAGAGGACGACAAGCAGCGTGATCAGGATGGCGTAGCCGATCTGCCATCGTCGAGCCAGACGGCGCACATGGTTGGCCGGCCCTCCGCGCCAGTGAAGAATCAGCAACAGGCAGGAGGCGCTGTAGGCGCTGACGATGGCGTAGTCGAGGGGAGCGGCGAGATTCGGGATGCCGCTGGCGTGGTTCACGGCTGCGACAGTAGGTGGGGCGGCGAAAACGAATCCGGCGCCGCCCAGGAAGATCACCCAGCAAACCGACCGGACCAGCGGGTCGCGCCAGGTCCGCACCAGATCAGGCAGTTTTGCCGCGAGACCAGCCCACAGGGCAAGCGCGGGTATGTAGTAGGAGGCGTCCACCGGTCAGGCCTTGGACTGGCGGTGTCCCAGCGAGGCTCCGATCCGGCCCGCGACCTGGGTCCGGTCCGTGGAGGGGCTGCTGGGCTCCCCCTCCAGCCAGATCCGCAGATGCGTCACTGCCCGTAGCGCGAAGGTTTCGGCTTCCTGTTCCGAGCGCTCGTGGAACTCGGTACGTGCGGCCACGGCCCTCACCGCCTGATGCAGGTCGGCCCGACCGTTCAGCGCTCGTGCCGCAACGGAGACGCCCGTGGCGTGTTGGCCGCAGTCCTCCTTGACCATGTGCCAGATCTCGTGGCAGATGATCGCAAGCATGTGGACCGGCGCCGCACGTTTGTCTACGACGATGATGTCGTGCTCCGGCATGTCAAGCCATAAGCCCGTGGCGGTGCGGTGCGGGAACTCTTCCTTGAGGAGGATGACCCGACGGCCCCTGATCTCGGAGACCCTGTCGATCAGCGCTGCGAACAGAGTGTCCGGGGTGGTGGGAACGGGAAGTCTCAGTCCGTCGGTCAGTTGACCGATCAGGTCGCGCATCTCCTTGGCTTTGCCTGTACGCACTGCTCTCCCCGCGAAGCTCAGCATGAGCACCGTCGCACGGCGCCTGTCGTTCCCGCCTTGTCTGAACACCCGACTGAGGCGTTTTGGGCTCGTGTCGATGAGTCGATACCGGCGCAACCCCGCTGTCATCCGAACGGGACGGGCTCGAGCACGCCCCAACTCGGCTCACAAATATGTCAAACCAGGTACCCCCTCTGCCACACCATGTTCTGTGAAGCGTAGAAGCTGAGGGGGGCAGAAATGCCGATCAGACCGGAAATGGTCTGATCCGGACCCGGCGCATTGCGTGCCTAGCCCCTCAGATGCCCCAACACGGACCGCACCGCGCGTTCCACGGCGCGGCGCGCCCGCTCGGTGTGGTCGGTCGTCTCGAAACCGTGGTGGGCGAGTGGTACGTCGATCACCTCGACGTCGGCGTCGCACTCCTTGGCGGCGGCCAGGAACTCCTCGACCGTCACCGCGATCTCCGCGCGCTCCAGTTCCACCCGGGTCAACACGATCGGCAACCGTCCCGCGGTCCGTACCGCGACCGCCGGGCGGAACCTGGAATCCACAAGCGCCCAGTTCGGCAGCGGTGCGAGGATCGGATAGGTCGCCGCCACACACCGCAACCACGGCGGGGGTGCCGCGAGCCGATCCGCCGACAACAACCCGCCGGCGGAGAAGTACCACAGTGCCACGCGGTTTTCGTCGACGCGCGGATCGGCCCGTACGAGGTCGACCGCTTCGGCGATGTCCTCGGCGGCCCGTCCGTAGTCGGCGAGATCGTGCAGCCGATGGTCCAGCGTCACGCCGACCGCTCCCATACCCGCCACGTAGCGGGCGTAGCCCAGGAACCCCGGCCAGTCGCGAGGGGTCGGCCGCATGTCGGGGTGGACCGGGCCGCCGTGGACGAACACCACCGCCGGCCACGGACCGGCGGCTTCAGGGCGTTCGGCGGAGAGGTCATCGGGGAGGTGCAGATCGACCCGTCCGATCCGCTCGCGACGCCGCTCCGGTACGTCCATCAGGAACGGGCGAAGGTGCGCCGGCTGTCCGCTCACCGCGGCGGTCACCCGGTGTCCTTCTCCCGCTGCGGCCCGGAGCAGTACCTCGGCCACTTCGTGGGCGCGGGAGAGCATCGGCCAGTGCCCGGTGTCGAGTTCGAAGAAGCTCACCCGAGGCTCGGAGAGGACCTGGAAGCGGGGGTCCCCCGATCCCACCAACCCCTCCACCATCGCGATGCTCGAACCGTTGCCGGTGCACAGGACGCCCGTCGTCGGCAACACGGAGACCGCTCCCGACAGGCGGAGCGGCTGGGTGAGCGTGCCCACCGGCTGTGGGACGGCGTTCTCCGCCAGCCGGGTCAGGACGGCCGACGGGAGCCCGGTGACGCTGCCCCAGTTCTGCCACCCCTCAAGTGGCGGCGGAGGGAGCAGCCATTCGTTCTCAGCCGCACCGGCCCCGTGCAACAGCCGGTCGCGGACCCCCGCGTCGGGTACCAGGGTCAGGGCCCGGTCGCCATGCCGGGGCATGCCCGCATCCAGGTGGACGATCCGGGCGATCCGCTCCGGACGCCGGTCGGCCGCGCCGAGTACCGGGTAGATGCCGTAGCAGTGACCGACCATCACCACCTCCGTCGCGTCCACCTCGTCGATCAGCCGCAGCAGATCGTGGACATGCGTCTCCAGGTCCGTCTCGGGTCCCGCCGGAGCGCCGCGGTCGTCCATGCCGGTGAGCGTCACCGGATACGCGTCCGCCCCCGACTCCCGTAGCCGGGCGGCCACTTCCCGCCATATCCAGCCGCCGGTGTGGGCGCCCGCCACCAGGATGAATGCCGTCATCTCTGTCTCCTCGCACACGGTGGTCCGCGGGACCGGCCGTACCGGCGCTCCGCGCTCGCCGGTACCGTAGGAACTCCCCCTGAGGGAGGTTCAAGCCCGTGCCCGTGTCCCCTGACAGCATGTGGAGCATCGGAGAGCTCGCCGAGCGCGCGGGCGTCACCGTCAAGACCGTCCGCTTCTATTCGGACCGGGGTCTGTTGCCCGAAGGCGCCCGCAGCATCGGAGGCCATCGCCGGTACGGCCCCGAGGCACTCGACCGGCTCCACCTCATCCGCTCCCTGCGCACCCTCGACCTGCCGGTTCCCGAAGTAGAACGGATCCTCGACCAGGAGGACACGCTGGAGGACGTCGTCGCGGGGCAGCTGCGGCAGATCGGCTCGCGGCTCACCGCCCTGCGCTGGCAGGAGGCGGCCCTCCAACTGCTCCAGGACTGCCCACCGGAGGAGCGCGCCGCGCGGCTGCGGCTGATCGGCGCCGTGTCCGTTCCGCCCAGCACGGCACCACTGGCGCGGTTCTGGCGGCGCTGGCTGCCACCGAGGCTCCCGGCCCGCCTCGTCTCGGCCATCGTCGAACACTCCGTTCCGCAGCTTCCCGAAGGCCCGACGCCGGCCCAGGTGCTGGCCTTCACCCGGCTGCACGCCTTCGTCACCGCCCCCTGCCCCGGCACGGGCAACGGTCAGCCCGCGGCGCACCGGCCCGACGGGGGCCGCCCGGCTGTGCTCTACGACGGTCTCGTCGAGGCGTACGCACTGGCATCGCCGCAGCTGCGGGCGGAGCGGCCACCGCACGAGGGCGAGGCACTCGACTGCTTCGTCTCCGCCTACGCCCGCTCACGCGGTACGCGGGACACGCCCGCCTTTCGCCGCCGACTCGGCGGGGTACTGGCCGCGGACCCCCGTATCGACCACTACTGGAAACTCACCGCCGAGCTGACCGACTCGCCGGACCCGACCCCCGGCGCCACCCACGACTGGCTCTGCACCGCGCTGGACAACCAGATGGCCGGCACGGCGGACTGAACCGGGCGGTCTTCCCGGTGGCTTTCCCGGTGGCTTTTCCGATGGCATTTCCGGGGACGGGGAAGCCCACCAGGAGTCCTCCAGACCCCCAGTCTCAGAGAGCCTCGCTGCTCAGAACGCCCACCGCGTATGGGTGTAGACGCCGTCGTCGCGACCGAAGCCGTACGCGGTGGCCGGGGCCACCGCGAACACCATCACGTCCCCCTTTCGGAACGCGTCCCCGATCCCGTGGAAGGTGCCCTCCGGCGAGGTGATGTGCGCCCCGTACTTCGCCTCGTACGCCGCGATCACCTTCTCCAGCGTCGCCCGATCGGCAACGGGCTCCGCCTTGCCCTCGATCACGAGGTCGATCCCTTCGGTGAGCGAGTTCCCGCCGGTGGTCAGCGCGCAGTGGCCGTCATGAGCGAGGTTCTTGGCCTTCTGCTCCCCAGCGCCGGTGGAGAAGTACAGCACCCCGTCGTGCCAGGCGGCGATCACGGGAGTGACGTGCAGCCGACCGTCGGGCCGCACCGTGGACAGCCAGAAGATCTCGGCGGCCTCCAGCAGCCGCTGGGCCTCGGCCCACTCGGTGGCGGTGACGTCCGCGGCACCCGGGCGGGGATTCAGCGCGGAGCTGTAGCGGGCATCGAGCTCGGTGACGGGTTCTTTTGCGGGTTCCTGCGTCGGCATGGCGGATCTCCCTTTCTCTCCCTGATAACGACCGGTCGCCGGCCCCGAAATCATCGCCGCGCCTGTTTCTTCTTCTGTCCGCCCGCCCGGCCAGGATCACCGTTCGCACGGAACGCGGGGCCGCAGGCTGCCCGGTGCCACGCCCGTGAACCCGTGAGACGGTGGTGTCATGACCATCGCAGTGCGTCCGGCTTCGGTCTTCGAGGATGTCCGTACGCTGGTCGGCCCGAAGTCACCGACAGCCACCGTCTGTTGGTGCCTGAGCCACCGCATCCCCTCCAAGCTCAACAACGAGCTTCGCGGTCCGGCTCGTGGAGAGTACGTCGCCGAGCTGTGCCGGAAGGAACCTCCTCCGGGGGTGCTCGCGTACGACGGTGAGGAGCCGGTCGGCTGGGCCGCCGTGGCACCACGCTCGGACACCTCGTTCGCCCGCAGCCGTACGATCCCGCACATCGACGACCTCCCGGTGTGGTCGCTCTGGTGCATCCGCGTACGCCCCGGCCACCGGAAGAAGGGGATCTCGCACGCCCTGGTCACCGGTGCGGTCGACTTCGCCCGGGATCACGGCGCGCCGGCCGTCGAGGCGTACCCCCTGGACAACGGCGACGCCGAGGTGGACCTGACGATGGCGTACGCCGGGATGCGGAGGAACTTCGAACGCGCCGGGTTCGTCTACGCCGCCGACACCACCTCGGTGCTGGCCGGTCACCCGCGCATCCTGATGCGGCTCGACCTGCGCTGATGGGGGCCCGCTCCGGAATGTGCGTCCGGGACGGTCCGGGGCGAGGCGGGCCGGTGCCGTCAGCCCTACACAGCGACGTCCTTCACAAGGGCTTCCTTCACAGCGGCTTCGGGAGGGAGGGCCACGGTCGGATCAGGAAGCGACCATGGCGTTCAGCCCGTAGTCCAGCTCTGAGCCATCGACCAGCACCGCCTCGACCGTGCGCGAACGGGGGTCGATGTCGGCCACGATCCCGTCCCCGGCGTAGCGCGGGTAGCCCGTTTCGCCTGTCTCGCCGGTCGCTTCGACGACCGCCGATCGCACCGCCGAGTCCTGCGCGGAGGCCGCGTCCTTGTTCTCGAGGTATTCGGGGACCAGCAAGACGGTGAAACGCTGAGACTCGGTAGTCATGCTCCGGTATTTAAGTGCCTCACCCGGCGCCCGTTGCGCAGGCGCACGGTGGGTCTTCGCATACCGGTTCCGTCGGCCGGGAGTCACGGGCGCGTTCTGCAAGGATCGCCGACGGCTCGCGAGGTGCACCGAATGCCTCGAGCCCGGAGCCGCGCCGGTCCTATAGGCGCTCCTCGGAGCTGGCTCTGGTCGCGGTTGCGTGAACGACGTTATGGCTGACAGGGGGATCGGACGCCGTTTCGTACGCCGTCCGGTCAGATCAGCCGGATGCGTCTGGATCCGCGCGTCCCAGCATGTCGGCGAGGGGAATGCCGGTTCGGGCTGCTGCGATCCGACGTGCCCGAAGCTGGACTCGGGTACGGGGGCGGAACTTGGGTTCCTTGCCACAGCCGCACGGCTCACGGCCTTCGTAACGCAGCCCGGCGTCGAGGACTGCGGCCACGACCGTCCAGGCCTTGGTTTCTCGGCGCCGTGGTGCCGCGAAATCGTGGCCGGCGCAGGTCATGCGCTCTGAGCAGCGAGGACATCGGTGCTCGCCGGGCCTGTGATGCCGCTTGAACGCGATGCGGCAGGGCACGCACGCGTAATGCAGCTTGTAGGGCTTCAAGGCGTAGTAGCACACGAGCTGAACGTACCGGGCGGCGCAGCGGCCGGTGAAATGGTTTTCGTGAGGTCGGCGGTGACGGCGTCGAGGTCCTGGCGGAGGAAGTCCGGCGTCGGTACCGAAAAGGGGCTCGTCGGTGGGCGTCGGAGGAGTGCGGGCTCAGGAGCCGCACGGGAGCCGGGTCAACGTCCGCAGGATCGAGCGGGACGCCCGCCCCGCCCGTGCTGCCGGCACGCGGGTCGGCCGAGCGGGCGACGGCAGTGGGATGCGGCGCGACAAGGGGGAAGGCATCGATCATGCCGCCGACCTGGCCGCCGCCCGAACCCACGACGGCGCCTCCGCCTCCGGACGGGCGCGCGTCGTACCAGCGGCGCTGCCTCACGCCTGAGCGGCGGCAACCGTTTCCGCAGGCGGTTCGGCAACGCGCCGACCGTCGAGAACAGATGGGCGAATCGTGAAGCGCAGGACAACGGAATCACGAACGCGCGAGACTCCGACCCGTGATGGCCGCAGACGGAGCTGGGCCCGGCGGATTGCGGCTGCCGCAGGGGTCTTCGTGCTCTGTGCACTCCCTACTGGACCGGCGGGTGCGGCACAGGAGGATGGTCCCTCACCGGCCAGACCACCTCTGTTCGTGTCCGACTACGGCAACGACCGCGTGGTGAGACTGCCGGCGAACGGGGACGGTCAGACGACTGTTCCTCTCACCGGCGTAGTGCGTCCGACCGGTCTGGCGTGGGACACCGCCCGCGAGCTCTACGTCTCCGACACGGGCAACAACAGGGTGGTCAAGCTGGAGGCGAAGGGCGGGCCGCAGTCCACCGTCCCCACCGTCGGCCTGTCACGCCCGCTGGGCCTCGCCGTCGATGCCCACGGCAACCTCTACATCGCCGACAGTTTCAACGACCGCGTAGTGAAGGTCCCCTCCGACGGCAGCGGCCAGACGACCGTCCCGGCCACGGGACTGCTCCATCCCTGGGGCCTGGCCCTGGGCCCCGGCGGCGACCTGTACATCTCCGACTTCGTCAACAGCCGGGTGGTGAAGGTTGCCGCGGACGGTAGTGGTCAGACCACGGTCCCCACCGTTGGCCTGTCCCAGCCGACCGGGCTGGCGCTGAACGCCGCCGGGGACCTCTACATCTCGGACAGCGGCAACAACCGCGTGCTGAAGGTGTCCGCGGGCAGCAATACGCAGAGCACGGTGCCCACCACCGGCCTGAGCGATCCGCTGGGCATCGCCCTGGACGGCCACGGCTGCCTCTACGTGGCCGATGGACTCAACAATCGGGTGGTACGAGTCCGAGAGGCCGACGGTCGCCAGGACACACTTCCCGCTTCCGGCCTCAACACCCCGACTGGTGTCGCGTTCCCGCCGATCGACAATCGGCCCGGGGGGAACTGACCACCACTACGGGAAGGAGCGGGCTGCTGAGCCGTCGGGCCGGGTCGCGCTGGGATGGTGCGGGGTGGTGCGGGAGGGCGCAACCCGGCGGGCCCGAGCCGGCCGGGGGAGCGGTCGGGCTCGCCCCCCGCGCACCCTGGTGCCGAAGACGGCCGTTCCCCGCAACTCGGTGGGCGACGGAGGATGCAGCCAGGGGCGTTGACGCGGCCGCGTACGTCACGGTCCGTCCGGTACGGGGACGTTCAAGGGCTGGAGCGGCGTGGCGCCGGTGCAGGGATCGGGGGCGGATCCGCCGCGTAGTTCCGGCGTCTTCGCACCGACCCAGACGACCGCGAGCAGGCACAGGAGTCCGCCGCTGACCAGCGCGGTCGCCCCCGAGGCCCAGCCGGCGACGACGCCGCCGCGCAGGTTGCCGAGGTTGGGGCCGGCCTGGCCGACGATCTGCTCGGCCGCCGTCACCCGGCCCAGCAGGGCGTCCGGCGTGTGGGTCTGCACGATCGTGCTGCGCGAGATCACCGAGACGGCATCGGCGGCCCCGGCGAGGATGAGGAGTCCGAGTCCGGCCCACGGATCGCGGATCAGGCCGAAGGCCGCGAGCGCCGCTCCCCAGAGCCCCGCACCGCAGAGCATCACCGGCCCGGGACGCCCGAGCCGCGTGACCGTGCCGGACAGCGTGGACGCGGCGATGCCGCCGACGGCCATCGCGGACATGAAGAGCCCGAGGGTGCGCGGACTGCCGCCGAATCGTTCGGCGTTGACCAGCGGGAAGAGACTGGTCGGCATCGAGAGCACGGTGGCGGCCAGGTCGGTCATCAGGGCGCCACGGACCGCCCGGTGCCCGGTCAGGAAGCGGACGCCGTCCAACACCCCGTGCAGTCCGGCCCGCGACGGTTCACCCGCGGGCGGCAGAGCGGGCAGTCCGAACGCGCCGTAGAAGGCGAGCCCGAAGGACAGGGCGTCGACGAGGTAACAGGGGCCGATGCCCACCCAACCGAGCACGATGCCGCCGAGCGCCGGACCGGCGAGCATCATCGCCTGACCCGTGACCTGCTGGAGCGCCAGCCCGGCCGCCACCTGGTCCTTCGGCAGCAGCCTCGGCACGAACACGCCCGCCGCGGGACCTCCGACCGCCGAACAGCAGGACTGCGCGGCGACCAGGCCGAGCACGCCCACCACCGGTACGTGCCCGCTGAAGCCCTGCACCGCGAGCAGCAGGGAGACGGCCGCCTGACCGACGGTGGCGAACAGGAAGATGCGCCGACGGTCACCGCGGTCCGCCCATGAGCCGGCGAACAGCCCGAACACGACCATCGGCAATGCCTGTGCCAGCCCCACCGCGCCGGTCCAGACAGTGCTGTGTGTCATGTCCCAGACCTGGTACATGACGGTGACCATGGTCATGAAACTGCCCAGCACGGACACGGTCCGGCCGATCAGCAGACGCCTGAAGACCGGGGACGTACGAAGGGGCCGGACGTCGATCAGGGTTCGGGCGAGACTCATGAGGGACGGCGGCATGCGCTGGGGTGGTTCACGTCGCGCAGGGTAACGGGCGCCCTCTGGCCAGGGCGAATTGTTTTGAAGCCCACCTCGCCCCAAGAACCTGCGAACCCACGGACCCAAGGACCTACGGCGTCAGTTCATCTGTCGGCGGGCCCGCCTCACCTCGCGGTCGACGGCCCAGGCGTCGGCGACGGGCCCGAGGTGGCCGAGCTTGTCCGGGTTGATCACCGAACGGATGGCCTGGACCCGCCCGTCGAGGACATCGAGGGCCAGAATGTGCAGGATCTTGCCGTCCGGTGCGCGGAAGATCGCGCCGGGCTGCCCGTTGACCTCGTGCGGCTCGAACGTCACGTCGATCCGGGCCATCGCGGGGAAGACGGAGGCAAGGAGGCGGGCCACATTCTCCGCGCCGACGACGGCCCTGGCCAGGCGTGGGGCCTTGCCGCCGCCGTCCCCGACCATCTGTACGTCGGCGGCCAGCAGATTGCGCAGCGCACCCACATCACCGTCTCTCAACGCGTCGACGAACCGCGCCGCCAGCTCCCGCCGCTCCCGGCGGTCCGCTTCGAACCGCGGCCGTCCGGCCTCCATGTGCCGCCGTGCCCGCACCAGCAACTGCCGGCACGCCCCCTCCGAACGTCCCACTGCCGCGGCGATCTCGTCGAACCCGAAGGCGAACACCTCCCGCAGCACGAACACCGACCGCTCCAACGGGCTGAGTCGTTCCAGCAACAGCAGCGCCGCCATCGACACGGAGTCGGCCAGCTCCGCCGAGCGCTCCGGATCCTGATACGGATCACTCAGCAGCGGCTCGGGCAACCACGGGCCGGCGTACTCCTCCCGTCGTACGCGCGCGGAGCGCAGTACGTCGATCGAGACCCGCGTCACCGTGGCGGACAGAAAGGCCTTGGCCGACGTGGGTGTGGTCGTCGAGCGGTCGAAGCGGAGCCATGTCTCCTGCACCGCGTCCTCGGCCTCGCTCACGCTGCCCAGAATCCGGTAGGCGATCGAGAACAGCAGCGGTCGCAGCTCCTCGAACTCCTCAACCTTGTTCACGGTGATTCACCTTCCCAGGACTCCCGCCATGCCCCTGCCCCCGTCCCTGCGCTGCCGGCCCTGGCAGGCTCTGCCCCGCCCGGCTTTGCCCTGCCCTCGGTGCTGATGCCGTTCAGTGGAACTGTCCGGGCTCGTAGTCGCCGGCCGGCTGCCGCGCGATGATGTTCAGCCGGTTCACCGAGTTCATGAAGGAAACCAGGATCACCAGCGCGGTGAGCTGCTCCCCGTCGTAGTGCTTGACGGCCTGAGCCCACACTTCGTCGCTGACGCCCTTGGCCGCGTCCGCGACCCGGGTCCCCTCTTCCGCCAGCTCCAGCGCGGCGCGCTCGGCCTCGGTGAAGACCGTGGCCTCCCGCCACGCCGCGACCAGGTTCAGTCGTACCGAGGTCTCGCCGGCCACGGCGGCCTCCTTGGTGTGCATGTCGACGCAGACTGCGCATCCGTTGATCTGGCTCACGCGCAGCGCCACCAGCTCCTGGGTCGCGGCCGGGAGCGGTGAGTCCTTGAGTGCCTTGCCCGCCGACATGAAGTATTTGAGGGCCTTGCCGGCGGTCGGGTCGGCGAAGTAGTTCAGTCGGGGATCCATGGGGGGCTCCTTGTGGTCGTCAGTGGTTACACCCCTTGAGACGAGGTGGCCCGGCGTCCTGTGACATGAGCCCATGCGGCCCGCGTCTCCCGCCGTCGCCGGGTGTCAGCGACCGAGTCCATGCTGTCCTCGGAAGTTCGAGGGCGGGTACGACCGGGCAGAACTCGGCAGCACTCGCCATGAACGTCCGGCGGGTCAAGTCGACTTCGAGCAGCCGCAGTTGCCCCGCCGTCCGGGACAGCATTGTCAGTTCAGGGCCGCATACTGACGCCCATGCAGCTGACGAAGGACTCACTCAGACACGCCTGGCACCGGGCGGCCGCCGATTCCGACCTGCTCGACGACGCCATGCTTCCGGCCATCGGTACGTCACGCGACCAGTACGAACGGCTCGTGGGTGATCCGGGTGGCCTGTTCCTCGTTCTGGACGAGGACGGCACTGTGCGCGGCTACCGCAGTTCCCACCAGGAGATCTTCGCGACCCGGGATCTCGACCAGGTGCTGTACTTCGCCGCGGAGGAAGCGGTCCGTCATCTCGCCGAGTACATCGTGGCCCATTCCCCGGGCCACGGCCCGGTCACCAACCTCGTCACCGGGCAGGCCGAGATGCTCGACCGGATCAACCCCGCATGGGGACGTAGATTCCGCGGCGGCGGCACGGACGGTGCGCAGGCGCCACGGGCGTGCGGACGCGAACCGCTGGAACGCCTCGCCTGGATCGCAGGCACATGGCGGGACCAGGACCCGTACACCAACCTCGAATTCTTCCGGGGCGAGGGGATCAACGCCGAACAGATCGCCCTCCTGCACGGAGCCGACCCCGAACAGACCGCCACCGGGACACGCCTGTCGGACCTGCCCGGCGTGGACGACTCCGGCCGTGACCACTGGGAAACCGCCTGGGAGACCTTCTGCTTCGGGCAGGCAGGCGACTGGGTATTCCTGATGTACCACGACACACCACCCGGCGTCCGGGCCGACAGCGCGGCTCTCTCCCGGCTCGGGGTCACGGAGACGGTGCGGTTGAGCGCCTGCGCCGCGAAGGGCATCTACACCTTCGACTACACGCGCGACGGCTGCCGCGTCGACGACGACCGGGGTGTACTGGAACTGAGCTGGTACCACCGGGGCCGCGCCCCCTACTACCGGGGCGGCCGGCTCGACTTCCTCAACCAGGCCGTACGTCGCGCCGAACTGGACCACCCCGAAGTGACCAGCGAGTTCGCCCTCTACTTCCACGCTTTGGACGAGGCGCTCGGCCTTCAACTGCCCCAGCGGGACATCCAGGAAGGAACGGTACGGGCCGCACGGTGGGCCCGCCGCACCTGAGGTCGAGGATGAGGCCGAGGACGAGGTGGAGAAGGTCCGAGCGCGCGCGGTCCTGACCGTTGTAGGTACGGCTGGATACCCTGCCCGGATGTCATCGTTGTCGCTTTCCCCCTTCCGTTTCTCCCCGGAAGAGATCACCGGGGTAGTGGGCCTCTACGCGAGCAACCCGGAGTACTGCCGCGCTGCGGGCGAGTACGACCCTGAGCGTATTCCGGCCGACAGGGTCGAGGCCGATCTGCGGGAGGAAGCGGAGACCGAGGGCTGCGAGGTCCTGCTCGCCCGTGACGGGCAGGAGCGGATCGTCGGCCTGCTGTGCCTGCTCGACCGGCACCCCACCGACGGCCGACCGTGGATCGGGCTGCTGCTGGTGCACGGGAGCCTTCACCGCACGGGTGTCGGACGCCTCCTGGCCGACCTTGTCGAGGAACGGTTCCGACGCGAGGGCAGAGACGGCCTCCGGCTGGCCGTTCTGGAGAACAATCCGGCCTCCTTGGCCTTCTGGAGCGCCCTGGGCTGGCAGGAGATCGACCGGCGTACCGACCGCCGGCACGGCCGCCCCTGCATCGTCATGCACAAGCAACTGACCTGAGGCTTTGGAGAAGCACTTCCATGGAGAGGCATCCCGAGCGCCGAATGAGTACGGATACTCACGACGGAGGCCGGGGCGGCTCCTGGCATGGGCTCGATCTTGGAGCGGGGGACGCAGAGGTGCGGGAGGCAGGTGTGGGCAAGGGTGCGTTGGGCGCGGTCGGACAGTGCGGGTCCGGGTGGCGCGGCAGGGGTGCCGTGGCGGCGGCTCTGGTGGCCCTGGCCACGGTGTCGCTCGGGGCGTGCGGCACGGAGCGCGTGACGACGGGGGCGATCGGCGGGACCGCGGCCGATGCGGGGAACAGAGCCACCCCGAGCTCCCCCGTGGGGTCTCCCTACGTGGAACCGGGAGCCGGTGAAGGCGCGCCTCACTACCGCGAGAACAACGGCTTCCGGATCGCGGGCCAGATGTCCGCGACGAGTGCCAAGGACGCCCAGCGGGAGGCCGCCCGCATCGAACCTGTGCTCAAGCGGCTGTGGCAGCACAAGACGTGGGACCCGAAGACGGTCCGCGCTGCGATGCTCGAGCTCGGTTACCAGGAGGAGCGTTTCGACGCCAAGTGGAAGCTGCTCGGCGGGACACTGCAGGTCAAGCCGATGGACGCGCGTTTCGAGAACGGCCGGGAGGTCACGCACGAGGGCGCGCGGGTGGGCCTGCGCGTCCATGATGACGCCTGCGTCACCGCGTTCGTGCAGAAGACCAACTATCAGGTGTCGGCCAACGGTCCCTACCCGGAGACGGGTTGCTTCGAGCCGCCGGCCGGTCACTGAGAGCCGGCGGTTGAGCGCCTCGCTCGTCGCGGTGTCACCGCAGCGCGAACGCCGCCCGCTGCTGCCATTGCGATCCGTCATGGACGATGAGATCGACCGACGATACGCGGGCAGTGATGGGAAGTCGGCCGCGAAGGTCGGCCTCGACCTCGTCCAGGACGGCATCGTCCTGCCCCTGGACGATGGTCAGATGCGGGACGATGTCATCGAACTGCCCGCCGAACGGCGGGGTTTCGGGCCACCGATGCGCGATGGCCTCGGTGAGCCGGCGAAAGGGGGTGTCCGGTTCAGGGGCGAGATACAGAATCCCCGGAAACCGCCCGCAGCGCTCGAACCGGACCTCGAAGGGCTTATGACGCCCGATCACACCATCGATGGCAGCCAAGGTGTCGCTGTCGATGCGGCTCTCGTGGAGAAAGGGGAAGAGCACGGTGACATGCGCCGGGACGGCCTCACGGGCGGACGGGTCCAGCCGGTCCCGCCACGCTCGAACAGCAGGTTCCGCCTCGGGGACCCTCACCACCAGTCCCGACTGTCCTGCTTGAGTTTTGCTGGAGTCGTCACCTGTCATGGCCTATGTCTATCCGCGGATACAGAGGGCCGCGACCGATTTCCGAAGTCGGGCCCAGCGGGTTCGGTCCGAGGCTCCGGCCTGACAGCCGCCGGACAGTCGACGGCCGGGACGACATCGGCGGCGTCGCCTTCACCCGCTGGACCATCGTCTCCTGACCTCCTGACCTCCTGACCTCCTGACCTCCTGACCTCCTGGGCTCCGGGACTCCCGGGTGTGGTGGGGCAGGTGCTCATTTCGCTCGTCACGGCCGCAGACCCGCTCGCCTGAGTGTCACCTTGGACAGGTCGGCGATGACCTTCTGGTCTCCGCGCCGCCAGGCGTCGGCGAGGCCACCCGGCGGGGCGAAGACAGCCGCGAGATCCCGCTGCGGCCCGGTCAGTGCGCGCAGCGCGAGCAGGTCAGCGCCTCCGGGGGCGTCGAGGAGACGCCGGGTGGTGACGCTGCGCCGGATCCAGCGCAGGCGTGGTGGCAGCCACAACACCAGCACGAAGGCCACTGAGAGGACGATCAGGGCGACCGCGGCCAGTGTGGCCACGCGGCCCACCAAGTCCTCCAGCGACTGTCCGGCGTCGGAGAGACCGGTGGCGGCATCGGCGGCGGACTGGAGCGGCTTCTTCAAGGAGCCTCCGACGAGCGGCACCTTCGAAGCCGCGTCACCGGCGTCATCGAGGCCGCCGGCGAGACTGTCGCCCGCGCTCTGGGCCTTCCGCCCCGGCTCGGCCAGCAGCATGATCGCGTCGTGGACGGCCAGGGCGAACCACACCGCGACCGCGATCAGGGTCACCGCGATCAGGTCGGCAAACAGCTGACGGCTCCGACGCGCTGGGGTCTGGGCGTAAAGGCGCATGGGCGTGCTCCTGTTCCGGCGATGCCGTAGACCGGACCGGCCCAGCCACGTGAGGTGCGGCGGTCGTGATGCCGAGGCTCGGCCGGTCGCGTGCGTACGTGGGAGTGGAAGAGGGTCTCGAGGCACGGGTGTGCACGGTCCGTGAGCCGAGTCGAAGCGGTCGAGCGGTGTCGTGCCGGATGCCGTTGGGCTGTCACGGGGGCGGGTCGGAACCGTTCTCCGGGGCATGGTGACTTTCCGTCAGAGCGACTACCCGTCTTTCGTGAAGTTGTGCATGGCGCAGGCCAGGATGTGGGGGAGGAGCCCCCGGCCGTGGTGGGCGGCCTTCTGGTCACGGTGTGCGGCTCCGGTCAGTGACGTCCCGCTCGGGCCAGGGCATGGCCGGCCTCCGAGGCGAGAAGGGCGACAAGCTCGGCTGCGGGTGGCAGGTCGGTGACGAGATCGACGGCCTCGCCCGCCCACACCGGCAAGGCGGGCACATCGCCGCGTGCCAGGTCAGCCTGATAGGCCAGACGGGCTGCCGCGGGGTCCGCCGCGAGCGCCGCTTCCCGGCCTCTCCATCGGTCGAGGCAGGGGTGGCCCAGAGTGCGAGCTGTGTACCTCGACGGCCATCGGGAACTTCGGGCGATGTCGAGGATGCGGTTGCGCTCCGTGTCCTGCCCGCGGCCCTCGACGAGCGCCTTGGCGGTCGAGGGGTCGATGAGTGCCTCGGCCGTTGCCTGGAAGCGGGTGCCGATGAGCGCCCCGGCAGCGCCCAGGGCCAGAATGGCGGCCACACCCCGGCCGTCGGCGATCCCACCGGCCGCCAGCACCGGCACTCCATCGGCCAGGTCCACCACGACCGGTACGAAGGGGAGCGTGGATCGCCCGTGCCGGGCGCCGTGCCCGCCGCTCTCCGTGCCCTGCGCCACGATGACGTCGGCGCCCAGGTCCATCGCCTGCTTGGCCTCCTCCAGTTCGGTGACCTGGATGATCACTGCCGCACCGGCGTCACGGACCCGTTCGATGTACGGGCTCGGATCTCCGAAGGAGAACATCACAGCTCGGGGGCCGTGCTCCAGCGTCTGCTCGACCACGCCCATGTTGGTCGCCCATGCTTGGAACCCCACACCCCATGGCTTCCCGGCACCCGACACGATCGGCAACTCGCGCGCCAGCCAGTCCGGGTCGCCGCCTCCGGCGCCCACCAGGCCGAGCCCGCCGCCGCGCGAGACGGCGGCCGCCAACTCGCCGCCGGCCGATCCGCCCATCGGAGCCAAGACGATCGGGTGCTGGACACCGAACAACTTCGTGAACGCCGTCGACAAAGTCATGACTGCCATCGTCCCCCTACCCGGTACGCGAGGGGAAGTCCGCGCGGTGCTCCGGGCGCGACCGAGCGCATGGGCCGGCCACAGGCGTGCGGGGCGAGTGCGAAGCCCTCGTACGACCGCCTTCGCCTGGCCCTCACCTGCCGTGCGCCGAAGGTCGAGTGGGGCTGGTCGGTCAGAAGGTCCACGGCCGCCTGCCACCACCGCGTTCCCGGACAGCTCTCAGGGCAGCCCGCCGTGTCGCCGTCCGCCGACATGGGACAGGGTGGAGGCCATGCTTGCCGATCACCAGGAGTACGAGGTAGTTGTCACGGCCGTGGCTCCGGCGGGGGCCGCCGTCCACGCGGACGGGCACGACGGTTTCATCGACCAGGCCAAGCACCCCTCATGGCGGTCGGACACGCCTCATCCCGTGGTCGGTGACCGGATGCGTGCGGTGGTCCTGGACTCCTCCAGGACCCCACCACGCTTCAGCGCCCTGCCGGGCGACATACGGATCGCTCGGAGCCTGCGTCACACCGAACCGCTCACGCGCCTCTGCCCGCCGTCCGACGGCGGCCGATCCGTGAAGTGGGCAGCCGTGGAGGCGGAGTTGGGCGTCGCGCTGCCTGCCGACTACAAGCGGCTCGTCGAGATGTACGGGGGAGGGGTCTTCGCGGGGATGCTCTGGCTGCTGGAACCGGGCTGCCCGAATCCGATGTACGACATCCTCGCCCAGAGGGCGGAACGGGAGGAGATCCTCGCCGAACTCTGGGAAGCCAGCGAGGACAAGCCGTCAGAACTCCAGGAGGGCAACACCAGGTTGATGCCCTGGGGGTACGCGGAAGGCGGGGGCCACCACCTCTACTGGCTGGTCCGGCCCGGCGTCGAGCCCGAGGAGTGGACCGTCATCCTCAATGAGGGACGCGGCCCTCTCTGGGAGACGTATCCGATGTCGTGCAGCCAGTTCCTCCTCGAGGTGGTTGCGGCCACGACGACGTCGTTCTACTTCACCGACCTGGACGACATCGTCGCGCCGGACGACAGGAATCGTTTCCTGCCCAATGCTCGGCTCCTCGGCGGGTGACAAACCAACTCATGTGGCTGGGTGGGCCGTTCTCTGCGGCAGGTGCGTTCCGGGGCCCGACGCCGGACGAGCCGTGCGGCGGTCAGAGGCTGCTGAGCAAGTCGTCGAGCGGGGCGGGTACGCGGTCGGGGGCGAGGGCTTCGACGAGGACACGGCCGTAGTGGATCTTGCGTCCTTTCTTCGTGCCGAGGAAGCGCCGCAATTGCTGCTGCGCGGTGCGGCCCCGCTGTGCGGGCTGGCGCAGGAAGGTCCTCAGGGCTCGCAGGTCGCCCTCGGCCCGGACGAGCTCTTCCACGCGTGTCACGCCCAGCGCGCGGATGAGCTCGTCCTCCAGATCCGCCGCGCAGACGAAGAACTCCTGCTCGGCCGCACCGGCCCGCTCCAGGCCACGCGCGTAGTAGCCACGTTCCGCCTCGTCGCACAGTCCCGTGAGGCGCAGCCCCAGTCCGGGTGGCCCGAGCAGAGACGCGAAGCGGGCGACGCTCATCGCACCGCCCATCGCCAGGACACACACGCCTTCGGCCTCCAGATCACGGCCGCGCCTGTCGGCCAGCGCGCTGACCGCCGCCACATCGCTCGGCCCTTCGAGCAGGACCGCCACCCGGACGGACAGCCGCGCGGCCAGCTCGCGAGCGGGGTCACCGGGCGCACCGGCCGCCCACTCGGTGACCGCTTCCCGGAACGTCCCCATGTCAGTCACGCGACGAGTCTGAGCCCTTCCCGGTTGACACGGTAGCGAATTTCGCCTGCCTCGCTCCTGCGAAGGCAGCTCGGACATCACTCGCCAGAAGGACTGCAGGCCCGCGTGCGCAACGTCGTCGAGCGCGGCGGGAGGCTTCCCCGATCGCAGCCCGGCCAGTTCCCTGACCGGACCACTCACCGGAGGGGCGGTCCGCCGAGACCGCCCCTGATGCACCGCCCCTGATGCACCATCAGCCCATCATGCTCCGGACGATGGCTGTGACCACCCCGGACAGCGGACGCTGCTGGAGTACTGGCTAATGCCAACAGGTGGCCTGGTTGTCGTCGTTGTTGCCGTCGGGCGTCGTGCCGATCGACACCGTGTAGCCGATGCCCGTGCCCACCTCGGGTGCGGGCGAGTAGTCAGGGCTGCGGAAGTCGACGTTGAGCAGCAGATGACGGCCCTTTTCGGTCCTGGTCCAGCAGGCGCCTTCCACGGTGGCCGGCGTTGCCGCGGGGTCCGGGTCGTGCTCGAATTGCCAGCCGGCCGCCGCGGCTTCCTTGGTGTAGTGGGCGATGACGTCCTCGGCCTTGCCGGGGAAGGCGTAGAAGCGGTCCGCGTGCAGCCAGGGCTCTCCGCTGCTGCTGTCGTCGCCCTCGCACGCCGTGGTTATGCCCAGGCCTCGGTAGTTGGTGGGTGCCGCGGCACCGGCGGGCGCCGTGTCGAGCAGCGGTTGCGCGGCCAACCGCTTGAGTTCGTCCTTCGTGCCATGGCAGTTGTCGCCACCGATGACGGAACAGGCCCCGAGGAAAGTCGTCGGCAGCAGGAGGGCGGCCGCCAGCCCGGCGCGGGTGAAGGCGGACGATGCAGTGGAGAACAACGGTGCTCCTAGGAGTACGGCAGTTGATGACCGGGCGCGGTCCCCACTCAGGGAAGACCGCGCCCGGCTTGTCGATCGGTCAGATCACTTCGGTGTATCGACAGCGGCTACTTGAGATAGCGGTTCCTGTACAGCCAGTTGCCGATGTTGTAGAGGTACTGGAAGAGCTGTCCCCGGTTCAGCCAGTAGCGAGTCTGGCTGCGATTCCAGCTACTGCTCTCGAAGACCCGTGCCACTCGGTTGTTGTACTGGTCCCTGCCTGTGTCGCAGTGTCGCGGCGTGCACTTCTCCCCCCACTCGTGGGCGTCTCCCAGCCGTTTGGCCGCTCTCGCTCCGAAGAAGTACGTCAGGCTGGCCTGCCAGATGAAGTGGCGGACGGCGTTGCGCCGACCCTTATTCGTCGTGATGTTCCATGACAGGATGCCGGACAAGTACATGACGAACACGCAGTTCGAATAGCCCAGGCTCATACACGCCTTGGCCTCGTGACACTCCTTGTTGCACCGCCCGTCGAGGTCGTAGCTGTTGACGGGGTCGCCACTGCCGTATTCGTAGGCGTTGGCGCTGCCGCCGCGCACAGGATCCATGGAAAGGAAGCGGCCGGTGGTGGGGTCGTAGAGCCGCACTCCCATGAGGATGAGCCCGGTGACGGTCTCGCCGGAGCGCTGCTTGCCGCCGAGCCACGCGTACCGTGCGGTCGGCTGGCCCGCCCTGGGGTTGCCGTACTCGTCGGCGTCGAGGACAGTCGGCGCGACCGAGGTGTCGGCGGGCAGTTGCAGGGTGACGTCCCCGTGCAGGTTCGCCAGTTGCAGGACCACACCACCGGTCTTGGTGGTGGTGGCGGCGAGGTTGCCGTCGGCGCCTTCGATGTTGCGGGTGACGGCGCCGGTGGTGTCCTCGGTGATCCACCGGGGGCTGTCGTCGTCCGAGTCGTAGTGGTTGACCTTCGACCCGGTCTGGGTCCAGGTGCCCGAGGAGTTGCTCTCGGTGGTCCAGGACCGCAGGCGCATCGTGGCGTCCAGCGTCCAGGTCTGGCGCTGGCTGCCGGCGGTCTGCTGCTGGACCAGGTCGTTGGCGAAGTAGGCCAGTGTCGCGCCGGGCCGGCTGGTGGTGCGGCCGAAGGCGTCGTAGACGTAGCCGGTGTTCACCAGCCGGTCGGCGGTGTCGTAGGAGTAGCTCGTGGTGGTGCCGCCGGTCGTGGTGCAGTCGGCGCCCACCGCCCCTCCGGCCGTCACCAGGGTCTTGCGGTTGCTGTTCTTGTCGTAGGTGTAGGAGCGGGTGGTGCAATAGGCGTCGGTGCTCGTGTCCTGGACCTGGGTGAGCCGCCCGGCCGCGTCATAGGTGTACGCCTGGGAGGCGGTGATTCCGGGCGTGCCGGTGTGCGTGGCCCGCTGGCCGTGCACGGTCAGGGTGACGCTGTCGGAGACCAGGACCGTGCCGTCCGAGGTCCGGGTGTAGACCCGGCTGGTCGGCGCCCCCGTGGGGTCGGTGGTCTGCGCCAGGGTGTAACCGCCGGGCAGCCCCTGGCTGATGACGGCGCCGTCGGCGTCGTAGCGCGCGGTGAACGTGCCGCCCACGGAATCGGTGACCGAGGTGGCCAGGCCGCGCGGATCGATCGCGGTGTCGTAGGTGTAGGTGGTTGTGGACGGGGCGCTGTCGGTCACCGTCACAGGCCGGTCCAGCGCGTCGTACGACGTGGTGGTGGTGCCGCCGTCGGCGTCCGTGTAGGAGATCTCCCTGCCCAGCGTGTCGTAGGCCTTGGTGATGTTGCCGCCGGACGTCGAGGTGTCCGTGAGCGGCAGCCCGGTGGCGGAGTCGTACGTCGTGGTGCCCGCGGGTACCGCGGCGCCGAGGCCCCCGCTGGTGGTGACGGTGGTCGCCCGGCCCGCGGCGTCGAAGCCGGAGGTGGTGGTACGGGTGACACCGTTCGCCACCTCGGTCACCTTCGTGGCCTGGCCGTACAGGCCGTACTCGATGGTCTTGGTGGGAAGGCCGGTCGGATTGCTGCCGCCTCCGGTGATCGCGGCCGCGGGCGCGGTCTGACAGACCACGTCGGCCCATTCGGGCCGGTTGGCGCACGCCCCGGTGCCGCCCGAGGTGTAGTAGCTCGTCTTGATCGTGCCGGCGTCACTGCCGGTCGAGGCGGGCTGGGAGCCGGCCGCGACGCGGCTCTGGCTGTCGTACGCGGTTTCGGTGGTGATGTTGATGCCGCCCGGGTCCTGAGTGGTGGCGGTTGCCAGCCCCTTGGCCCAGTCGATGGTGTTGCTGGTGACGCGGGGGTCGGCCAGCAGCGCGGGCCAGAAGCGCGGCTGCGCGCCCTCGGTGACCTTGGTGACCTGGTCCTCGACGGTCGCCGAGCCGTCGGTGGGACGGCCGGTGTCGAATTCCCGGACGGCATGCGTGCGTGCGGCGAGCTGACTGCCGGCGCCGGCCAGCGTGGTGCTGCCGCTCACCAGGTTCGCCGTCAGGGTTATCTGGTGCAGCGGACCGTAGGTGTCGGTCTCACGGACACCGTCGGCGCCGTAGACCGAGACGGTGGACAGCAGCTGGGCGCGCTCGGCGGAGGAGAGGGCGTTGATGCCCAGGTCCGTGAGCCGAGTGCGCTGTGCCGCGGTGCCGCCGAGGGCCAGTTCCCGGTTGGCGGCGGTCAGGGCGCGGGTGGTGTTGCCGAACCCGTCGTACTCGGTCGTGCTGATGTGGTGGCCGGGGGTGGCCTCGTCGACCTCGCGACCGGAGGCGTCCAGGTAATGGATGGTCGCCCGCTGGTACTCCGTGGAGCCGAGGACCGGTCCCTCGTGGCTCGAGGGCACCTGGTCGGCAGGGAAGACGGCGGTGCCGTCGGTGGGTACGTCGCTCTGGCCCCAGGATGCGGTGGCCGACGCGGCGAGGTCCTCCGGCGCGGACCCACCGCTGAGCGGGACGCCGTAGACGACGTTCGTCTCGGCGGTGCCGTTGGTCTGGGAGGCGCTGCCGGGGGTGAGGGACGGGCGGGACGCCTTGAGCAGCATGCCGGCGCCGGCCGCCGGGTTGGAGCCCGCCTGGCCGTAGGTGAAGGTCCACGGCAACTGTCCAGGAGGCGTCTGCGTGGTGACACGTCCCGCGGAGTCGTAGCCGTAGGTGCTCTTCAGGGCGGGGGAGATCCGCGGGTCCCAGGACTCGACGAGACGTCCGGAACCGTCGTACTGATAGGCGGCCACACTGGTGGCGGTCGAGACGGACGCGCCGGGCGGAGTGGCCCACAGCCGGATCGACGACACCTGGTCCTTCACGTCACCGGGCGTCGACGAGGTCGCGGTGGTGGTGGAGGCGTAGATGAACTCAAGGAGTCGGCAGCCCTTGACCGAGGGGTCGGACTGGCAGGAGGCGGCCGGTACGGCGGAGGTATTGGCGATCAGGTACTTCGGGTGCGCGGTCTGTACACCGTCAACGGTGACCGGTGCCGAGACGGTCGTCGCGGTGGAGTCCGGGACCCCGTCGATGTACGAGGTGCTCGCCTGCCAGGTGTCGCTGGTCGACGTGGTGCGGACGAAGGTGGTGACCTCTCCGTCGCTCGTCCGGACGGTGAAGCCGCCGGAGAAGGAGCCGGTGAGCGTGTAGTCCTCGGAGCCCGGTTCGGGCACCCAGCCGTTACCGCCGGACGCCGCGGTGAAGTGCACCTGGGAGTCGTCGGAGGTCATGACGAGGGTCAGCGACTTGGCCGAGGTCTTGAGCAGGTAGGAGAACGGGGTGGTCACCTGGTCGGATGCCGCGCCGTACACCCATTCCTTGCCGAAGATGGGGGCCTGGTCGTTGTCGGAACCCGCGTGGGGAGAGCGGGAGGAAGCCGTCCGGCTCACGGTCATGCCGAAGAAGGAGGCATCGGTGGCCGCGAGGCCGTAGTCACCGGTGAGCAGGTTGAGCGAGCCGGGTCCGATGTCTGTGGTGGCGGCGCCGTCGGCGCCCCGGTCCACGACGATGCCGATCGGGTCGGACGAGGCGGGCCCACCGGAGCCGGTGAAGTCGGCGCGCAGCTGGATGTCACCGTCGGGGTTGACCGTCGAGGTCGCGTTCCAGGTGAGCTTGGCGCTCTTGCCGGCGGCGAGAGGTGCCGGCCAGGAGGCCACTGGCTGTCCGCCCACGGTCACGTCCGCGGCGGGGACCGGAGTCCACGCGTCGTCGTCACCGCGTCGCCAGTCGAAGGAGACGCCGTCGTACTTGCCGCTGTCCGCCTCGGCGGTCAGGGGTACCCGTGCGGCGGTGCGGGTGCCGTCGCGGGGGCTGGTGACACCGCCTGGTCCCACGTCAATGCCGTTGCTTGAACTCGTCAAGCAGTTCGCAGTGACGCCGGAGGAGCGCGGTCGTTGGGCCCGGCATGCATCCTTGGGTGGGGTTGTCCGATCATGTGCGACTGGGGGTGGTGACCCGGTGGGTGACTCCGGAACTGGTCGCCGAGGTGCTGGAGAAGTGCCGGGTCCGGGACAAGAAGCCTGGCGCGCTGCCGGCCGGGTTCATGGTCTACTTCACGCTAGCCCTGGCGCTGTTCCAGCAGGACTCCTATGACGATGTGGCGGAGCAACTGGTAGGCGGCAGTCGGGAGTTGAGTAGGAGCATCCCGAACAAGTCTTCGTTCACGCGGGCGCGCAGGCGTCTGGGACCGCTGGTACTGGAGGCCGTCTTCCGCGAGTTGGCCGACCCGTTGGCCCCCGTCGGTCTGGAGGGCTCCTTCTATCGCGGGATGCGGCTGGCCGCGGTGGACGGGTTCGTGCTGGACGCGCCGGACACACCAGCCAACCGGGCCGCGTTCGGTGGGCCGGTCAAGAACGGCCGGCCGGCGGGGTTCCCTCAAGTGCGGGTGGTGACACTGACCGAGTGTGGCACGCACGCGCAGATCGACGCGGCGGTGGGCGGATTCAGCGGCGGTGAGCGGGAGTTGGCGATCAGTCTGGCGACCTCGGCGAGCAAGATGCTCGTCATCATGGACCGGGGCTTTCCCGGGGTCGAGTTATGGAAGGCCTATCTCGGATTCGGGGCCCATCTGCTGATCCGGGCTCGCTCGCCGGTGGCGCACCGGCCGGTTGAGTATCTGTCCGACGGGACCTACCTGGGGAGGATGAATCTGGGTGGGCAGAAGGGCGCGCATCCTGGCGGGGTGCTGGTCCGGGTGGTCGAGTACCGCGTCGACGGCGGCGAGGTGGTCAGGCTGTTGACTGATCTGTTGGACCCGGTTGCGTATCCGGCGGCGGAGTTGGCAGGGCTCTACCATGCCAGGTGGGAGGCGGAGTCGGCGTTCCGGCAGATCAAGACTTTCCAGCGCGGGCCGGTCGAGGTCCTGCGCTCGGGAGACCCGGATCTGGTGCGGCAGGAGGTCTGGGCGCACCTGGTCGTGCACCACTGCCTCACGCGGGTCATCATGTGTCTGGCCGACGACAACGGCATCAACCCGGATCGGGTCTCGTTCGTCAAGGTCCTCAAGCACACGCGGCGCAGCGTGGTCCGACAGTGCGCGGATACGCCCAAGAAGATCAAGAAGTTCCTGGCCGTGCTGGCGGCGAAGGTGCGCCGGAAGCTCGACAACGGCGCCAGGCGCCTGCGCGAGGCGGACCGGCACCTTAAACGGCCGGACTCGAAGTACTCCTCGAAGCTCTCCTACCGGATCAACACCCGGGACCGGCAACCGACACGGCGGATCACAGCCAAGGCCATCACGTTGCACACCGCGATAGTCCAGTAATCAAGCAACGGCATTGGGTCCCACGTGGAAGGTGTAGGTGACGGGGTCGGACTTGTTCTCGGCCTTGTCGGTCGAACGCACCGCCAGGACGTTGGTGCCGGCGACGTCCGGCTTGATGGTGATCTTCACCGGGGTGGTCGTGCCGTTGGTGGGCACCGTGTTCCAGGTGACGCCGTCGAGTGACCACTCCACGCCGCTCTGGTCGCCGGAGGGCGGGGTCACGGTGAAGACGCCCCCCTGGCCGACGCCCTTGACCCACTGGGCGGTCGGATAGTCGGTGGAGGTCACCGACGTCGGTGCGGAGGGGGCGGAGGTGTCGACGGTGAAGGTCTCGTACGCGGACCACGCGTTGTTGTAGTGCGTGCCGTCATAGGGGTTGGTGCGGAACTTGTACGTCTTGCCGTTCTGCAGCACCCCGGCCGGCACGGTCACCGACGCCGGCTGCCCGCTGGGCACATAGGGCGAAACCAGGTAGTTGCCGACCTGCGTACCGGTGGCCGCGTCATCGATCTCGAAGGTGCCGTCGACGGTGTCGTTGTTGACGTCCGTGAAGGTGTCGCGGAGCGTGGGCGTGGTGGTGTCGACGTACCAGACCCCGTCGGTGCCCTTGAAGAAGGGCGAGCCGGCCTGCCGGTCGGTGCCGGTCTTGGGCCGGTAGTTGTACGTCACCGTCAGCTTGGGAGGGTTGGACGCGGCGTTGGCGGAGTTGACCCGCTTCCACTGCGCCAACACCGACTCACTGGCGGCGCGCAGGCCCATGGGGCCGCTGGTGGCCTTGGCCGAGGCCCACTCCTGCACCAGCGTGGTCACGTCCGCGTTGATCCAGCCGTCGGGCTGGGTGGAGCAGCCGGGGTTGCCGGTGGTCTCGGTCGAAGTGGCCTTCGTGGCGATCCAGGACGGCTGAGCGGTCCAGCGTGAGGAGGTGGAGGCGGCGCCGGCGGAGCCCACCTCCCACGGGTAGGCCTTGCAGTCGGTGTTGCCGGAGTGGAAGTTCCACAAGGACAGCTTCGCGTTGGAGACGAGTGCGTCCTGGATGGGCGTGGTGTTCCAGGAGATGAAGGACCGCGCATAGCGAGGGGTGCCGTCGGAGTTGGTGGTGCCCGGGTTGCCCAGGTCGAGTTCGGTGTCGGTGGACAGGTCCGCGGTCTCGCCCTGCTGCACATAGGTGTCGAAGACGTTCGACAGCGAGGAGGTGGACGGGTCGACGGTGACCGGGAAGGTGGTGTGCGGGTCGGAGAGGAACTTGGCGTCCGGGGTCACCACCAGGCTGACGGTGGAACCCTTCTGCTCGACCTTCAGGCCGACTCTGGCCTTGTGGGTGTGCTCACCGGACCGCTTGTCGACGGTGGCGTCCCACATCATCGGGGCGGGCATCACCGCCCGCTTCTTGTTCTTCTTGTCGGTGAACAGCACGCTGCCGTTGGCGAGTTGCTTCGCCTTCAGGCCCTTGGCCTTCAGCGGCAGTGTGTAGGAGTAACCGTCCGCGCCCGGGCGCTGCTTGATCGAGACGTACTGCTCGAAGCCGATACGGGTGGCCTCCACGACCAGGTCCGCGCCGGGAACCGCGTCGACGTAGTCGGCCCGCGTGCCGTGGAGTTCGGGCTTCGGCAGGCCGCCCTTCCACTGGAGGGTGATCTGCCGGTCGCCGCCGCCCAGCGTCACCAGGTCGGTGGATCGGGCCTTGCGCGCGGCCGCCCATGACGAGAGCGGGCTGCCGGTCCTGCCGGCCAGCCGCAGTCCGCGCGGATGCGCCTCGGGCTGGACCGTCCCGTCGGCCATCCGTACCAGTTTCAGGTCGACGTCGCGCCACCGTCCCGTGCCCTGGTCCCTGAACCGGACAGGTCCGGCGGTGAGTTCCGTGGTGAGGGAACCATTCTTGTTCACCCACGTCGTGGAGGTCTCCGTACGCTCGGAGAGAGCTTCCACCCGCTTGCCGGACAGCCGGGCCGCCACGCGTGCGGACGGTATGTCCGCGGCCTGCGTGGCCGCGGCCTTCTTCGGTGCCTTTGGGGCCAGGGGCGGAACGGCGGCCGAGGCGTACGCTCCGTCCAGCATCGTCAGAGTCAGGGCCACGGACAGAACACCGGCCGCCCACCGATTGGCCCCCGGTCCAGCCGCTAACCCAAGACGTCTGCGCCTTCGGGACGAAGGCACGCGCATCATCATAATTTTTCGCCCGCTTCAGTTTGTGGAGATGTGCCAACTGTGTGAATCGCCTGTGAAGCTACCCCGACCCAAAAGACGATGATCATCTGCAAGGGTCGGCAAAGTGGATCTTTCCCTCCGGTGGGGGTGGGAATCGTTATCCGTTCTTGACGTGCGAGTGAACGGCCTTTGGTGGCTTGCGAGTTGAGGCTTGCCCGGAATCCTGGACACGCGCATGCGGCTGGGCCCCGGGCAGTTGATGTCGTGTCAGGTGCTCTCTCCAGGCGATGGGCTGTGGTGTCCGAGCTGTTGTGCCGGCGTCGAGTGTTGTGCGGTGTCGCCGAGGGCGTCGGCCGATGCGTGCTTCGGGCTCGTCGGCGCGCGGGCCCACCGGCCCTGGAGCGCTTCCGGTTCGCGGATTGCGTTGAGGGGCACGGCGAGCGCGCTGTCCGCCGAGGCGCCGACGGCGCTCATGTTCGGGATTGACGCCCGCCCGGCGGCAGGTGTCCGCGAACGCATCGGCCTGGCAGCAAGGGCACGTCGCCACCAGGGCTCGGCCTGTGAACACGGTCGAGCCCCAAGCCCGGCCGTTCGAAAGTGAGATGCGCGTCGATCCGACGCACGCGTGCCGCCGATGCGCAGGCAGCAGACGACGAGGCCACGCGCAAGGCCCGCTGCACAACGGCGGGGCGGCGAACTGTCCCTATCCCATGCCGGTTTGCCGTGGTGTGCCTCTTGAAACCGGCTTTTGCAGCCTCAGGGACCAAATGACGGGCCCTGATCCGATACGTCGGCCAGGACCTAGGAATCCCTGACCTCGCCCGCAATCCGATGACTCAAAGGGCTGCTTGTACGGCCGAGTTCACCTGCCTATACTTCCAACGCATCTAATCCGTAAGGATTTTGACACCTCGACATGAAGTGCTGTATCGCAACGGCGAGTCCTTTCGGGACTGTTCGCCATGCGGCGATCTCGGCATTTTCCTCATGTTCCCGCCTTGAAGCGGCACAGCTCGCCCATCCGGCAGACAACGCCGCTCACTCTTTCCCGGCTGTTCTGGAGTACGGAAACACGTGAAGACGAAGAAGACAACGGTCAAGGCTTCTTGCATGCTTGTGTCACGGTATCGGCTGATGGGTCTGGCCGCCGCGAGTGTGCTGACCGCGGGAGCCTTGACCGCCGTGGTGCCGACGACCGCACAGGCCGGTACCGCCGCGCCGGCAGGGCCGAGCACACAGCAACACGCCTTCGCGGCGGCCGCTGCCAAGTACCGCATCCCCGCCGCGGTGTTGCTCGCCGTGGCGTATCAGGAGTCGGCGTGGGACGCCCACTCCGGCCAGATGAGCACCAGCGGCGGCTACGGCCCGATGCACCTCACCGATGTCACCCCCGCGATGCTGGCCGGCGGTCCGGCCGGGGCGGTGGGGCGGGCGGACCTCGCCGCGATGGCGAAGGACCCCGCCCTGCACACGCTGCAGGCGGCGGCGAAGCTCACCGGCCTCTCCCTCGCCGAGCTGCGTGACAACCCCGCCGCCAACATCGCGGGGGGTGCCGCGCTGCTCGCCTCGTACCAGCAGGCCGTGACCGGCGATCGGCCGTCGGACGCCGGCCAGTGGTACGGAGCGGTGGCCCGCTACAGCGGCTCGTCGCAGAAGCGGGGCGCCACGGCGTTCGCCAACCGCGTCTACGCCACCATCAGGAACGGTGCGGCGCGCACCACCCTCGACGGCCAGCGGGTGTCGATGAGCGGCGACCGGAAGGTCCGCCTCGCGACCGGGCAGTTGAGCAGGCTGGCCCTGACCCGCGTCGCGGCATCCGCGGCGACCGAGTGCCCGCCGGAGGTCTCGTGCACCTTCGTGCCGGCGGCGTCGTCCAACGGCCAGGTCTCCAACCGTCCGGCCAACGGCGTCAGGATCGACACCATCGTCATCCACGACACCGAGTCGTCGTACCAGTCGGCCATCTCGACGTTCCAGAACCCGGGCGGCAGTGCCGCGCACTATGTGATGCGCTCCTCGGACGGCGCCGTGACGCAGATGGTGCCCACCAAGGACGTCGCCTTCCACGCCGGCAACTATTCGACGAACCTGCACTCCATCGGGATCGAGCACGAGGGTTACGCCGCGCACGGAGGCACCTGGTACACCGAGGAGCAGTACGAGGCCACGGCCTCCCTGGTGCGGTACCTCTCGGACCGCTTCGGCATACCGCTGGACCGTGAGCACATCATCGGCCACGACAATGTCGCCGGCCCCAACTCCAGCCTCGTCGCGGGCATGCACTGGGACCCGGGCACCTCCTGGGACTGGGAGCACCTCATGAGCCTGCTCGGCGCTCCGGTGACGGGGGAGCACGGGGTCGGGCCGGTCGGCTCGGCGGTGACGATCACCCCCGGCTTCACCGAGAACCAGCAGACCGTGCAGATCTGCCCCGGCGACGACCCCACCGGCGCCACTCCCGCCTGCACCAGGCAGCAGCAGGCCTCCAACTTCGTCTTCCTGCGCACCGCGCCCGACGACACCGCCCCGCTCTTCGGTGACCAGGCCATTCACAAGGGCGGCGCGGGCACCGACCGGATCAGCGACTGGGGATCCACCGCCCAGGCGGGACAGCAGTTCGTGGTGGCCGACGTCGACGGCGACTGGACCGCCATCTGGTACAGCGGCGCGAAGGTCTGGTTCTACAACCCGGGCGGCATCAACACCACTCCCGCGTACGGCGTGACGCTGGTCTCGGCCGCGGCCACCACGCCGGTGGCCGTCTACGGCTCCAGCTACCCCGACCGGGCGGAGTACCCTGCCGGGCTGTCCCCCTCGACGCAGGCGCCCATCAGCTACTACACCGTCCCCGCGGGTCAGGCGTACGTCGCCACCCGGCCGCCGGCCAACACCGACGACTACTTCACGTCCGGGGCGGTCGTCATCGGCGCCAAGCAGATGTACACCATCCAGTACAACCACCGTGTCGCGCTGGTCTACTCCGCGGATGTGACGGCGAGCGGCGCGTGACCTCGGGCTCCGGCCCATCGCACCGATCCGTCGAATGAGTCTCGAAAGACCTGAAGGACCTCCGCCTCCGGCGAGGTTCGAGGGTCGTCGCCGAACGCGGTCGCGTTGATCGAGCCGCGAGCAGCTTGCGCATGCGCTCGGCTGGGTCTTCCAGCCGAGCGTCTTGTGCGGGCGTCCGTTGTGCTCGGCGGCGACCGGATGCGGATGTTCGCGGTCGTGACCGGTGACGTCGGTTGCCGTGGGGGAGGCCGGTTGCGAAAGCGAGTTGTTGGCCTGACGGAACGCCAGAAATACTGGTGGGGCCACGGACGTTGATCAGGTCATGAGTCAAGGACCCGCTCCTCGCCCACTGTCCGACGAAGCCCTCTCCAAGCTGCTCGGCAAGCAGCAGTTCGGCACCCTCGCCACTGTCAAGCGCACCGGCCATCCCCACCTGACCACCATGCTCTACAGCTGGGATGCCGACGATCGCATCGTGCGGTTCTCGACTACGGCCGACCGCGTCAAGGTCAAGCACCTGCGGCGCGACCCGCATGCCGCGCTGCATGTGCAGGGCGACGACGTGTGGTCGTTCGCAGCCGCCGAGGGCAAGGCCGAGGTCTCCGAGGTGACGATGATTCCCGGTGACGCAGTGGGGCGCGAACTACTCGGGATGATCCCGAAGGGCGCGGAACCAGAAGACGAAGATGCGTTCCTGAGGCAGCTGGTCGCTGAACGCCGCGTGGTCATCCGGTTGAAGGTGGACCGGATGTATGGAACGGCGCTCGACATCAAGGAATAAGGCCTCGACGTCCGCGGTGCGACCAGTGTTCATGCCGTACTGCGCCGCCTCGATGAGAACGCCCAATGTCAGGCGGATCAGCACGATCGAGCCGAGCGGGGCTTTCGCGTGACGAACGCCAGCGGCAAGCCGAGTTGTCCCGCCCTGCTTCTCCGCCTCGAAGAACGGGTGCGCCGTCACCGGGTCTCCTGCGCGAGGAAAGCCGTGGCCCGCTTGAGGATGTCGACGTCCTCGCGCAGGCGGTTCTCCCGCCGCATCGCGGCCGGCGTTTCATGTTCACTGCTCACCAGGCCGTCACGCTCGGCCGCGTCTGTCTCGACCTGCTTCACCCAGTCACGCACCGCGGTCTCGGTCTACTTCTCCATGCTCTCCATGAAGGACATCAGACCGGGGCTGAACCCCTGATCTCGGTGTCCGTCAAAGCGCATCAAGCCCACAACTCGCCACCCGTATCCCGCGTACGCGAGAGCCGGGCTGCCGCCGGGCGTGTGGACGGGGGAGGCCGTGGAGGCGGTGGACACGGTGCTGACCGTCGTTCGCGGCGTGGCCGAGAACGACCTGCTCTGGTCGGACGCCTGCACAGGATCGCCCAAGACACGCACACCCGACTGCGGGAAGGGCCCGATGGGCGGGTGACCCAGCCCCTGGGGACGTCGGCGGTCCCGGCAAGCCCCGCGCATGACGCCGCATCCGCTCTCCCGGCCGCGCCCGCTGCCTCGCGGGGGCGGCGGGAAAGAGCGGCGGTCACCGACACCGGCCGACTTCGCCCTCGGCGGGGGAGTCGTCCCGGTGATCCGACGTTCGTATGGAGGGCGCGGTCCGCCTGCGGGGCATCGACTCCAGGGAACCTGCGGGGCATCGACTCCAGGGAAGAGGAGTGCCGGTTCGGGTAACTCCCAAGCCGGGGGAGCGATTTCGGATTTCCGCTCCCGCTCCGGCGGAAGGCTCGGTCGAGCAGCCCGGGGCCACCGTGCCGTCCGGACCTGTCCGGGCGTCGCGGATCCGGAGAAATTCCTGCTCACAGACCTTATGCGTGACCTCCGGACTGCCCTATCTTCTGCATCCATGCTCCTTGCCGATGATCAGCGCGGTGGCCGTAGGCTTGCCCGCACAGCGTCCCTCACCACCGCGGCCGTACTCGCGGTTCTCTGCGCTGCCCTCGGCTATGCCGACGGGACCGGACTGTTCGCTCCGGAGAACTGGCTGGACGCGGGTTTCGTACCCCGCAACGCCACAAGCCCTGCCTGGGCCACGGTGGTGTTCCTGCCCCTGCTGATCGGTGGCAGCGCGGTGGCCGTCCACCGGCTGGTGCGCGCCGCGGCCCCCGGGGCGAGGGCGCGATGGGTCTTCGGCGCCGTCTGGTCGAGTCTGATCCTGGTGGCGTTCCTGGCCAAGCTCGCCTACAGCGTGCTGCTGCTGGCGATAGCCGGACCGGGCGGGCTGCACCTGCTCCCGACGGCCGGATCGCTGCTCGCCGAGTGCGGGCTGACCGGCGCGAAGTACGCCGTGTTCGGGCCGCTGGTCGCGGGTGTGGCGGCGTCGGCGTACCGGATCGGCGTGCGGCGCCTCCGCGGCGAGTGCGCCGCAGGGGATTCGGGCGCCGGCGTCGACCGGGTCGCCGAGTTCGCGTGGCTGCCGGCCGGCGCCGCCGTGGCGCTCCAGGCGGGTACCGGCGTGTTCGCCTGGGCCGCCGGCCCCACGCCCGGCCCCGGGGTCGCGGCACTCGTCGCCGGGGGCGCGGCGGCGTTCGCGGGCGTCCTGCTCTGGCGTCGAGTGGTGTCGCCGGACCTGACCAGCGACGGCGCCGGGGTGACGCTGTGGTCGCTCGCGGCGACGCTCACCGCGGCCGGAGCCCTCGGCTTCTCGCTGCTGTGGGTGCTGGACGGGTGCCTGGAGGGCTTCGGCGGGGCTCTTTTCCCGGTCGCGTCCGTTCTGGTGCGGGCCGCGGAGGGTGTGACCGCGGGCGTGTGCACATGTTTCGTGGCCCTGCCCTGGGCCGTCGTACGGGCGCGGACGCGCCGGACGGCCCCGGCCGAACGTACGGGCGTCGCCCGTGCCGTCCGCTGGGCGCCCGTCGCGGTGGCCGCCGTGCTGGCGCTCGCCGCCGGCGCCCTGGTACCGGGAACGACGGGGACAGCGGCGGCCTCCGGCGGCGCGCCGCGGCAGGCCGCGGGCCGCGACCGGAACGGTCTGCTGCCGCTGACCGTCCTGCGCCGGAACGGGCAGCCTCCGGTGATCGGCGACAGCGCGGGGCGGCAGGTGCTGCTCCGCGGCGTGAACGTCAACCAGCTCATCGACTACGGGCAGCCCGACCCGGCCAAGCGCACGGTGTGGCCGCTGGAGGACTCCGACTACGCCCTGATGGCCCGGTACGGATTCGACGTCCAGCGGCTGGCCCTGTCGTGGTCGGTCCTGGAGCCGAAGCGAGGCGTCTTCGACGAGGCGTATCTGGCGAGGGTGCGCACCGCGGTCGACCAGGCCGCCGCGCACGGGATCCACACCGTCCTCGACATGCACCAGGACACCTTCTCCAAGTACGTCAGCGCGACGCCGGGAACGCACTGCCGCCCCGGGGCGACACCCGAGTTCGGCAACGATGGCGCCCCGGACTGGGCGACGCTCACCGACGGCGCCCGGGCCTGCGGCTTCCTCGGCCGCGACCTCTCGCCCAACGTGCAGCAGGCGTTCACCAACCTCTACGACGACACCGACGGTATCGGCACCGAGCTGGCCCGCGCCTGGGGCCGCCTCGCCGCGGACTTCGCGGACGATCCCGCCGTCGCCGGCTACGACCTCCTCAACGAGCCCGGCCCGGGCGACGCCCCCGGTGTCACCTCCTCCCTCCTGCTCGGACGCCTCTACCAGCAGGCGATCACCTCGATCCGGGCAGCGGAGTCGCGGGCTTCCGGCGGCTTCCACCACCTGGTGTTCTTCGAGCCCTCGATCCTCTGGTCGGGGCTCGGCTTCGACACCACCCCACCGGTCGGGTTCGCCGATGACCCACTGCTCGTCTTCTCGCCTCACCTGTACAGCGAGTCGATCACCATGGACTAGGGCCTGGGCGTCACGCTGACCTCGATCGAGCAGGGCTACACCACCGCCGAGCGCACCGCCCGGGCGTACGGCGCACCGCTGTGGTCGGGCGAGTGGGGATGGTTCGGGGACCCCGACGAATTCCGCTCCCGGTTCGACCGTTTCCTGGAACGGCAGAACACCGACGTGCTGGGTTCGGCGATCTGGGTGTGGAAGAAGGCCTGCGGTGATCCGCAGAACGACCCCGCGGCCACCACCTCGGGCGGCGGCGTGGTGTTGTACACCTGCCCCGACGGCAAGCCGCTGCCGAGCCCCGCCTTCGAGACCACGGCGCTGTCCCAGGCCTACCCGCGCAGCGCCCCCGGTCGCCTGAACTCCCTGCGCTCCTCCGTCACCACGCGGGACCTGCGGCTGTCGGGCTCCGGGGCGGGCACCCTGGACGTGTGGGTCCCCGGCCCCAGCCGCCCGGAGGTCACGGGGAGCGGCCTCACCGGCAACCGGCTGACGGAACAGCCCGGCGGCTGGCGGTTCACCGCGCACACCTCCGGTCAGTACACCCTCCACGTGGCGTAGTGGTCGCCGTCGGCCGGCCCACCTCGGGGGTGGGCCGGCCGACGGAACCAGGCAACGTGTGTTCGTCGCGCCTGCGGTCCAAGCCGACGCGGACGATGGTCCCGACCGGGCTGTCGACGTCGATACGGCGATCGTGCCCGCCCACCGGCACACGGACGCTGCCCGTCAGGCCGTGCGTGGAGCCGTGCCCACCGACCTCGGGTCCTGGCGCCCAGCGTTGATCGCGCCGCCGTCCACGCCTCTTGACCGAGTCAACTCGCCAGGACGCCGGCCCTCGGCCGAAGGCCCTGACCCCCTCGATGCGGACTATGGGCACGAATGTCGAAGGTCGATGACGGGGGACTGTCGACGTCGACCAACCGGGCCTGAGCCTCGGCCGATCGTCCATTGAGGTCCAGCTTCGGACGCTGCTGTTCGCGCCTGTCGGTGTCAGCTCAGCCGCTGATGTCAGCCGCCGCACGGCCGGCTCGCATGAGTGGGGGGCACTTCGGGCTCTCGGCCACCAGATGGCGTGGTTCCTGAATGGGGGTTACTCCGTGCTCTAGGGCCAGTGCGGAGTCCGGATCACGGGGGTGGTCGGTAGCCGTCGGCATGCCCAACCTCTTGTCAGACACCGCTGTTACGTTGACGGGAGGATCTCGCTCGACCTGTGAAGAGGGCTTATGTATGACGATCGGCTCGCCGAGTTTTCCCGCGAGCGGCTGGACGGCCGTCCAATACCCGACGATCTGCGCGTGCTGCTGGTGGCGCAGTGGGAAGGCCGCACCGACTTCACCCGCCTTCTCGACCTCGACTTCTTCGAGGCGGGAGAGGTCCACCCGCTCCTGGACACCAGCTATCTGAGCGAAAAGGAAATCGCGGACCCGGAGATGCAGGCCGTCAATGCCGGAGCCGCGGAGATGGCCAAGTACGTCAAGCTCGTGGCGAAGGGCGGAAAGGGGTGGATCGGCTACTGGCTGCACCCCGACGAACCCGCGGATCGTGCCTGGCGCCTCGTAGAGCTGGACACCGAGTTCACCTTCTGGGGCCCGGTCGGCCTCACCCTGGCCGAGGGGTCCGCCGCGGAGCAGGCAAGCTACCAGGACGAGCCCGACGAGCGAATCGCGTTCACACGACTGGCCGCCGAACTCGCCGAGCTTGGCCTACCGCTAAGCACCCAGGACTACGACGCCCTCGATGACACTGAGTACACGGTGAATCCGGAGGAACTCATGGAGGAGCTGATCGATGCCGAACGCGAGAAGCGCGGTCTTCGCTGAGCGGGAGACACCAGCGCTCCGGGTGCTGCAACGGTAGGTGGTTGCCATATTGGCCGCCGCTGGTCACCAGATATCTCGTTCGTCGGTCGAGTAGGCGATGCGAAGACATGGCCTACTAGTGGCCACGACACCGGGCCGGGGGCGCGGACGTCCGACCGGCCCAGGCATCCGCACCCCGGCGAGCACGGCGAAAAGCTGAGGGTTGTGGGCGGCCTGTCCGGGGGTGACCACGAACGGCAGCGGACGGCAGCGTCGGTCGACCGACAGGTGAACCTTGCAGGTCAGACCGCCGCGGGAGCGGCCCAGGGCTGCCGCCTTCAACCGCGTCCGACATCGGCGCCGCTGCTGGCGGCGCTCCTCGCGCTCCGGATCCGGCTCGGCTTCCTCGGCCGGGGTCACCGCCTCGCCGGCGGCCTGCCGCTTGCGCCGCTCGCGTTCTACCAGTTCGAGCGCAGTCGCCGGAGCCGATCACCTGTCCCACGATCACGACTCCGCACAGGCCCAGCAGGATGTGAGCGGTTCGTACTGCCCGGTAGTCTCGCTCTGTCCATATGGCAACGACGGGGGGCGTCCGCGAGATGGCGAAGCCAGTACGTGCGGCACTGGGTGAGATCTGGATCACTTGCCAGTTCTGCGAGGGGGACCTGTTCCGGGTGCGGGATGTCCTGCTGAACAGCTCCGGCATGGAGTTCTTCAAGTTGGCGTGGGCCGACGAGAACGCCACAGGCCTTATCTGCTGGCGGTGCGGCTACGTCCACCTCTTCGTCAACAAGGACATCAAGGTCTACCGAGTTCGCAAATAGCGGAGCTCACCCGGCGAAACGCGTCATGGGGCGGGAACCCCTCGACCCTTTCGACGCGAACCATGGGCACGGCGGTCACTGAGGTCTGGCCGGCAAGGTCGGACGGACATGCAGGACTGCTGGCGGTGGACTCCGGTCGCGCATGGAAGGCGGGGCTTCGGGTTTGCTGATCACTGTCCCTCGGTGTGGGCATCTTCGTGAGCGGCCGGTTCAGGGCGTGGGGGCTGCGTCGACTGGCCGTGGCCTGCACGAGGTCTTGAAACCGCCGTGGCTGCGATGTCGCCGTGGGCGAACGCCGTCGCCTCTGGACCTCGCGTTGGAAGGTGCCCTCTGCGTGTTCCGGACAGCGTTCGACGGCCGGCTGACTCCGCGGATCAACGGTTGCCGTGACACATCCCGCTCCAAGAGGTCAGTCGGCAGGCTCGTCGGGCAGTGTCAGGTTGGCCCCTGAGGCCGGGTCGAAGACGTGCATCTTGGCGGTGTCCACCCAGAGTTCGGCCCGACTGCCCTCGCGCACCTGCGTGGAGGCGTTGAGGCGGGTGACGATCTGGTGCCCGCCCGCGCCGGTGTCGGTCACCCCCGAGTCGGCGGCGAGCTCGGCGAGTTCGGAGGTGGCGGTGGGCTGCCACTCGTCCTCGGTGAAGTAGGCGTAGACATCGGATCCCAGGGATTCGACCACGTCGATGTCCACGCTGAAGGTCGTACCCGATCCGACCCTGCCCCGGTCGACCAGGGCGGCGTC
Organism: Streptomyces sp. NPDC026500; assembly: GCF_055567635.1. Taxonomy (NCBI): domain Bacteria; kingdom Bacillati; phylum Actinomycetota; class Actinomycetes; order Kitasatosporales; family Streptomycetaceae; genus Streptomyces; species Streptomyces sp. NPDC026500. The sequence continues at coordinate 63,914 of NZ_JBVHQB010000029.1, forward strand.
CTCGAACGCCTCCGGGCGCAGCCCCACGATCAGGTCTCGGGGGGCGTTGTGCCGCTCGAGGGTGCGGCGCACTCGGTCGCTGAGGTCGAGGTCGCCCACCGACGTCCGCAGGCGGTTGTCCTCCACCGTGGCGTGCAGGAAGTTCATCGCGGGCGAACCGATGAACCCGGCGACGAAGAGGTTCTTCGGCTCCTCGTAGAGGCGTTGCGGGGTCCCGATCTGTTGCACCAATCCGCTGCGCATCACCACCACCCGGTCGCCCAGTGTCATGGCTTCGGTCTGGTCGTGGGTGACGTAGACCGTGGTGCTGCCAAGGCGTTGCTGGAGGCGGGAGATCTGGGTGCGCATCTGGACCCGTAGCTTGGCGTCCAGGTTGGAGAGCGGCTCGTCCATCAAGAACGCCTTCGGGTCGCGCACGATGGCCCGGCCCATTGCCACCCGTTGGCGCTGACCGCCGGAGAGATTGGCGGGCTTGCGGTCCAGATGTTCCGTCAGGTCGAGGATGCGGGCGGCCTCTTCGACCTTTTCGCGGATGGTCGCCTTGTCCACCTTGGCCAGCCGGAGCGCGAAACCCATGTTGTCGCGCACGCTCATGTGCGGGTACAGGGCATAGCTCTGGAAGACCATGGCGATGTCACGGTCCTTGGGGGTCTTGTCGTTGACGACCTGTCCGTCGATCAGGAGGGTGCCCTCGGTGATGTCCTCCAGCCCGGCGATCATGTTGAGGGTGGTGGACTTACCGCAGCCGGAGGGACCGACGAGGATGACGAACTCGCCGTCCCCGACACTGAGGTTGACGTCCTTCACCGCCACCGCACCATCGGGGTAGCGCTTGGTGATGCCTTCGAGAACGATCTCTGCCACGGTCGGTCCTTCTTGTCCTGACGAACGGCTGCCGCCGGTCAGCCCTTGACGGCTCCGGAGGTGAGCCCGGCCACGATGCGCCGCTGGAAGAGCAGCACGAAGATGATGATGGGGATGGTGATCACCACGGCGGCGGCGGCGATCGAACCGGTGGGCTGGGCGAACTGACTGCTCCCGGTGAAGAAGGCGAGGGCCGCCGGCACGGTCCGGGCCGCCGAGGTCGAGGTCAGCGAGATCGCGAAGAGGAAGTCGTTCCAGCAGAAGATGAACACCAGGATCGCGGTGGTGAACACGCCCGGCGCCGCGAGCGGAGCGATCACCAGCCGGAACGCCTGCGCCGGGGTGGCACCGTCCACCTTGGCCGCCTTCTCCAAGTCCCAGGGAATTTCCCGGAAGAAGGCCGACAGGGTGTAGATGGCGAGCGGGAGGGAGAAGGTCATGTACGGGATGATCAAACCGATCCACGTGTCGAAGATGCCGATGATCCGCTCGATGTTGAACAGCGGCGAGACCAGCGAGATGGGCGGGAACATGGCGATCAGCAGCGACATGCCGATCAGCAGGGTCTTGCCGGGGAAACGGAGCCGGGCGACGGCATAGGCCGCCATGGTGCCCAGTACCACCGCGATCACCGTGGAGATCAGGGCGATGCCGATGGAGTTGATCAGCGCGCGGGTGAACTCGGATGTCTGGAAGATCCCGCGGTAGTTCTCCCACGTCCACTTGGTCGGGATGAAGCTGCCGTCGGTGAGGGTGCTGGGGTCCTTGAAGGACAGGGCGACGATCCACCAGACCGGGAACAGCGCGTAGACGATCACGAGGATGTTGACCAGGGCCCACCCCGACATGCGTCGTCGTCCGGCGGCGGACATCAGCGTCCCCCTTCCTGAGAGCCGGGGGCGGCTGCCCCGAAGAGTTTGACGAAGGCGAAGGCGATCACTGCCACGCACAGGAAGATGAGGACGGAGATGGCTGAGCCGATGCCGAGGTTGAGCGCGGTGAAGAGGTTGTCGTAGCCCAGGATGGACACCGAGCCGGTGTTGTGTGAGCCGGACGTGAGGATGTAGATGTTGTCGAAGATCCGGAAGGCGTCCAGGGTCCGGAAGAGCAGGGCGACCAGGATGGCCGGCTTCATGAGCGGGACAGTCACCAGGAAGAAGCGCTGCCAGGCTCCGGCGCCGTCCACCTGGGCCGCACGCAGCGTCTCCTCCGGCACCAGGGCGAGGCCGGCGAGCAGCAGCAGGGCCATGAAGGGCGTGGTCTTCCACACCTCGGCCAGGATGATCAGACCGATGGCCGGCCACTGCTCGGTGAGGGGAGCGGAACCGGAGGGCAGGAGATCGGCCAGGTAGCCGGTTTCCGGGGTCCAGGCGTACTGCCAGGAGTAGGCGGCGACCACGGTGACGATGCCGTACGGGATCAGGATGGCGGTGCGAACCGTCCCGCGGCCGAAGATGGTGCGGTGCATCACCAGCGCCAGGGCGAATCCGAGGACGAGTTCCACGACCACGGAGACCACGGTGATGAACACCGTCACCCACAGAGCCTGCCACCAGAAGTCCGAGGACAGCACGGCGCCGTAGTTGCTGAAGCCGACGAACCGCGCTTGTGCCGGGAAGCGCAGGTCATATCTCTGGAGCGAGAGGTAGATCGCGTAGACGATGGGGTAGGCGGTGACGGCGAGCATGACGACCACGGCAGGTGCGCACAACAACCAGCCCAACCGGCGCTCCTGCCGGGCTCCTTCGGACAGAGCGCGGCCGTCTTTGGGCGCCGGTGCGTCCTGAGAGGTGGTCGGAGCCGACGGGGTCACGGGATCAGCCCCTTCGAGTTGAGGGCGTCCTTGATCTGGCCGCTGATCTTCTGCACGTCCGGTCTCGGTTCGATTCCGTTCGGCGGCGACAGGGTGTGCGAGATCGCGATGGACACGTTCTGGTAGGCGGGGGTCTTGGGCCGGATGCTGGCGTTCTCCAGGGCCGCCAGAACGGTTGAGGCGAACGGGTAGTTCTTGACGAGAGCGGGGTCCGAGTAGAGCGGGCGGAGCGTGGGCGGTAGCCCGCCCTCCAGCGCCGCGGTCAACTGGTTCTTTCGGTTCCGCAGGCACAGCGCCGCATCGAAGGCGAACCCGGAGTGACGGGTGTAGGCGCCGATGGCCAGGTCGATGCCGCCGATGGTGGGCTTTGCCGGCCGCCCCTTTTCGACCCCCGGGTAGGGCGCCCATCGGAACTGCTTGAAGAGCGAGGGGTTGTTCGCCTTCATCGAGGGATACACGAAGGGGTAGTTGATCTCGAAAGCCGCGCTGCCGGACTCCATGGCCAGCCGGTTCTGGTCCTCCATCTGATTGGACAGGGACGGGTCGGCTGCGGGGGACGTGGCCAGGGCCTTCATGATGGAGGCCGCGCGAACGGCGGGTGGGCCCAGCTTGGGAGCCGTCGCGGTCGCGTTCAGGATGGAGCCGCCGGCGCTCTCCACCAGCGTGTTGAACCAGACCGTGAGTCCTTCGTACTGCGCGCCCTGGATCTCCACGTAATGCGGCTTGCCCTGCTTCGCCAGACGGGCGGCCATCAGGAGCATCTCGGCCCAGGTCTCGGGCGGCGTGGGGACCAGGTCCTTGCGATACCAGAGCAGTTGGGTGTTCGTGTTGTACGGGACGGCGTACAACCGGCCCTTCCACGTGGCCGTCTGCAGCGGGACCTCCAGGGTGTCCCGGGTGGCCGCGGCGCGGTTCTGCCCGGTCCACGGCAGGATCCATTTGGCTTCCGCGAACTCGGCGGGCCAGGTGACGTCCAGCCCGATGATGTCGACCGTGTCGTCCTTGGCGGCCAGTCGGCGAACCAGTTGCTGGCGCTGCCCGTCCGCTGTACGAGGCAGTTTGTTGTAACTGATCCTGTAGCGCCCACCGGACAGCTTGGAACAGGCACTGGCGGCACTGGCCAACGCACCGGAATCATCGGGAAAGTTGTACCAGTTGAGCGTCACCGGCCCGCCCCCTCCGCCACCGCAGCCGACCAGCAGAGCTGCCGACAGACACAGAGCGAGCAGAACCCGCAGGAGGCCACGGATGCCGGGCAAAGGCGCCACCCTCACACTCCTTCCGGACCAGTACGGGAAATCCGGACGAAGCAGAGGAAAGCCCGGACGCGCGACAGGCTAGGCCCGCGCCCGGCTTCACCCTGCACGCCTCACCGATCAGTCATCCGAACGGCCGCACAGAACACGGCACACGCCGCAGAGACGCCCTCTGTTCGCGGAACCATCCTGCGGGCGTGAAGAGGTCGGGCGGGTTCGCCGGACGAACCGGTGTCGGCCTCCGCCGCGCCCGACACCGCCGAGGCCACCGCGCCCAGGACGGGAAGGCAGGCCGGAGGGAGTAGGCCGGCCGGTGCCCAGGGGCGTCGAGTCCGGCGTGGAGAGCGAGGGCGCGGCCCGCCGAGGCGCCGATCGGCATCGCCCACAGGCCGCGAGCCGATGGCCGCTGGTCACCCGCACCAGCACGTCCAGCGGGCGGGACAGTACGAGTACGCCACCAACGTCGGCTTCGCGGCGCAGAAGCTCTGCGTCAGACGGTGGTCTTTGACGCCTGCTGTGATGGCGTACGGTGGGGGACAACGACGCGGGGTGGAGCAGCTCGGTAGCTCGCTGGGCTCATAACCCAGAGGTCGCAGGTTCAAATCCTGTCCCCGCTACTTGCGTGAAGAGGGCCCGGATCCATTCGATCCGGGCCCTCTCGCTTTCCCGGACGATCCCACGTCCGGCTCCTGCCTGGCACGAGGCCCGGCCGACGCGGCGGGAGATATTGACTGGGACGTCTCGGTGGACTCCACGATCGTACGTACGAACCATTACGCCGCCGGCGCCCGAACTGACCCGCCACCCGCGCCAAAGGGGGACCAGAAAGGCACACCACCGCCCCCCCAAGGGGCATGCAGAACTGGTGAGTTGTGACGGACTCCGGTGAACTCCCAGCTCTTCTCGGCTGAACGCCCAGCCTTCCTCGGCTTCGCTACTCGTCGATCGCCGCGCCGAACCGCCCGTGGGACACCGGCGCCCCGAGGCTCGGCCCGTTGTAGGTCCACGAACCCTTGGCGATCAACCCCGACGACGAGGCGGGAACGACCCACACGATGCCGTCGCCGGTGTTCTCACCCGGTGCCGCCGCCAGCAGGCCGAACAGGCCGTCCTTGTCGGCGTCGATCAGCCGCACCTGACCGCCCCATTGGTCTGAGGCCTCCGCCGCGCCGGGAATGCCGGCGGAGTTCTGGTCGAAGCTGCGCGCTCCGGTCGCCGTCAGCCCGCCCGGTGCGCCGCGCAGCGTCCAGACCGCACCGGCGTCGGACACGGAGCCCACGTCCTCGCCGGGCGCGCCGATGGCGAGGTCCGGGCGGCCGTCGCCGTCGGTGTCACCGGATGACAGCTCGGCGCCCCACCGGTCGCCTGCCTCGGCTGTGCCGGGGACGCCGGGGGAGTCCTGCGTCCACGTCTGCGCCGGGGTCGGGCCGAGGCCGGAGAGGTCGCCCCGGCCCAGGTAGACGGAGACCGATCCACCGACGGGCGAGCCGACGCCGGTGTCGCCGATGGCCAGGTCGTCCTGGCCATCGTGGTTGAAGTCGCTGGAGACGACCGCGGGACCGCCTTCGAACGCGCCGCTGTCCCCCAGTTCCTCGACGCTGGGCGCGCCGTGCAGCACCTGGGTGGCGCCGATGCCCGGCTGGTCGCCGGTGGTCACACCGGAGATCGCCAGGTCGGCCCATGAGTCCTCGTTGTAGTTGCCGTGGCTGAGGCTCCGGAAGGCGAACCCGGTCGCCTTTGGGCTCATGTCCCGAGCCCGGACTCCCGTGTCCACCGCCTTCAGTTGCCGGGCCGGCGCCTCCGGCGCGGCGGTGAAGAACAGCAGCGTGTCGTTCTCCAGGAGGGCGATGCTGTCGCGCAGGTTGGCGTCCGGGGCTGCCGGGTCCGGGGCGAAGTACCGGGCCGCTTCGATGCCCAGACCGAAGTTCGAGCCGGCCCGCAGCTGGTCGGGGTCCTGCAGCCAGGTGCTGTCGCTGCCGTGCAGCCCGGTCGGCGAGCCCCAGAAGACGATGGCACCGCCAGCGTCGGACAGTCCGGACAGGTCTTCGCCGGGGATGCCGACGATCGCGTCGTCGTAACCGTCGTTGTCCAGGTCACCCGAGGCCACGGCGCTGCCGAAGCCGTCGCCGGCCTCGGCCGCGCCCGGGACGCCGGAGGTGTTCTGGTGAAGGACGCTCTTCTTGGTGGTGCTGAGACCACTTGACGAGCTGTACTGCACGGTGACGTAGCCGGCGGCCTTGGTGCCGCTCACCGTGGCGGCCGGTGCGCCGATCAGTACGTCGTCGAACCCGTTGCCGTCGTAGTCGCAGTTGTGCTGCTGCCAGCCGATGGACGGAAAGGGCACAGAGGCCTGCGCCGCGGGGGCCGCGACGAACGTGCCGCCACCGAGGCTGAGGAGTGCGGCGGCCGTCAGAGCCGCGCTTCTTATGTGACGCACTGGAGAGATCCTCCTTCGTTTCTGGATTGGTCTACGGGGTCCTGTTCGGCCGCGGCGTCTCGTGCGCGGGGCGCCGAAGGTGCGCGGGTGCGTGGGTCGGTTTCCCGGCCGACGGCGAGGCACAGTTCAGGGGCGGAGGCGGGGCGGAGGCAGGGGCAGGCAGCGGGCAGAGGCGTGCCAACTGCTCGGTGAGGGCCCACGACGCCACCGCGCCCGTCGCAAAGCTGGATGGAGTCACGCGTGGCCTCCCCCCGTTGGACAGTGCGGAGAGGGCAACGCCCCCTTGCATCCACTCAGAAGACATCTCAAGTTCGTACGGGGTTGTATTCGGCGCGGCGGAGAGTCGTCGGATTCAGGGGCCGCCGACGTGGACGGCGCCCGGTGGACGCGACATGGTCTGCATGATGTTCGGCTCTTGCGGCATGCATGAAAGCGCAAAAAATTGCGTAACTTTAGGTCCGCATGGACACCACGGGCCAACTGGTCGGCGTCTACCTGCCCGCAGGTGACTACGAGACCTCGAGCAAGTTCCAGGTCTACGGCAAGGCGGTCAAGGTGGTCGGAGCCGGGCCTTGGTTCACCCGCTTCCACGCCCCCGCTTCTCAGGAGAACACCGACGTCGGCTTCCGGGCCGAGGCGAGCGCCAAGGGTTCGACGTTCGCGGGGTTCACCTACCTCGGCAACTACACGTCCCGGATCGACGGACCGGGCAAGGTGTTCGACTTCTCCAACGTCTCCGACATCACCATCGACAACATCTGGGTCGAGCACATGGTGTGTCTCTACTGGGGCGCCAACACCGACAGCATGACCATCAAGAACGCCCGCATCCGTGACACCTTCGCCGACGGCATCAACATGACGAACGGCTCCACGGACAACCATGTCGTCAACAACGACGCCCGTGCCACCGGAGACGACAGCTTCGCCCTCTTCTCGGCGATCGACGCCGGCGGCGCCGACGAGAAGAACAACCTCTACGAGAACCTGACATCGACGCTCACCTGGCGAGCGGCCGGGATCGCCGTCTACGGCGGCTACAACAACACCTTCCGCAACCTCCGCGTCGCCGACACCCTCGTCTACTCCGGCGTCACCATCTCCTCACTGGACTTCGGCTACCCGATGAACGGCTTCGGGACCGAGCCCACGACGATCGAGAACGTGTCCCTGGAGCGGACGGGCGGACACTTCTGGGGCTCGCAGGTCTTCCCCGCCATCTGGGCGTTCTCCGCCTCCAAGGTCTTCCAGGGCATCAGGGTGAACGACGTCGACATTGACGGGTCCACCTACGGAGGCGTCATGTTCCAGACCAACTACTCCGGTGGCCAACCCCAGTTCCCGGTGAAGGACACGATCTTCACCGACATCTCCATCACGAACTCCAAGAAGAGCGGAGACGCCTTCGACGCCAAGTCGGGATTCGGCATCTGGGCCAACGAGTTGCCGGAGCCCGGTCAGGGTCCTGCTGTCGGCGAAGCCACCTTCCGCAACTTGCGGATGAGCGGCAACGCCGAGGACATCCGCAATACGACCAGTACCTTCAAGATCAATATCGAGTAGGAGGAACGCGAACCGCCGTCGCCCGTCCCGGAGGTACCCCGGGACGGGCGACGGCGGTGATCGGTGTTTCCTGCGGCGCTACTTCGTGAGCGGCGAGAGCTTGGGGTCGTTGGCGTAGGCCTGGGCCGCGTTCTCCTTCGTCACGATGACGGGCGGGAGGAGGTAGGACGGGACGACCTTGGCGCCGTTGTCGTACGACTTGGTGTCGTTGATCGTCGGCTTGCTGCCCTTCTGCAGGGACTTGACCATGTTGATGGTCTCGGCGACGAGCTTGCGGGTGTCCTTGTTGATGGTCGAGTACTGCTCACCGGCCATGATCGACTTGACCGACTCGACCTCGGAGTCCTGGCCGGTGACGACCGGGATCGGCTTGCCGGCGCCCTTCACCGAAGTGAGGATCGCGCGGGCCAGGGTGTCGTTCGGGGACAGGACACCGTCGAGGGTCTTCTTGCCGCCGTAGGCGGAGGTCAGCAGCGAGTCCATGCGCTGCTGGGCGTTCTCGGCCTTCCAGCCCTGGGTCGCGGTCTGCTTGATGTCGGTCTGCTTGGAGCCGACAACGATGTCTCCCTTGTCGATGAGAGGCTTGAGTACCTCCATCGCTCCGTCGAAGAACACCTTCGAGTTGTTGTCGTCCGGCGAGCCGGAGAACAGTTCGATCGTCCACGGGCCCTTGGGCTTCTTGGCCTTCATGCCGTCGATGAGGGCCTGGCCCTGGAGCTGGCCGACCTTGAAGTTGTCGTAGGCGATGTAGTAGTCGACGTCCTTGGTGTTGGTGATCAGACGGTCGTAGGCGATGACGGTGGCGCCGGCCTGCTTGGCCTGCGAGACCTGAGTGGAGAGCTGCGAGGCGTCGGTCGCGCCGATCACGATGACCTTCGCGCCCTTGGTGACCATGGAGGAGATCTGCGCCTGCTGGTCGGCGACGGTGGTCGAGGCGCCCGCGTACTGGACGTCGCCCTTGAACCCCGCCTCCTTCAGACCGTTGGTGAACAGGTCGCCGGCGAGCACCCAGTTCTCCGAGGTCTTGGCCGGCAGGGCGACGCCGATCAGGGCGTCCTTCGCGAAGCCCTTGCCGTCGGCGCCGGCGGTGGAACCCTCACGGTGGTTGGAGCAGGCCGTACCCAGGGTGAGCAGGGCAGCTGCGCCGACGGCGGCGATGCTTCTGATGGTGAGTGAGCGCATGGTGGAGTCGAACCCTTCGTGTGGTGCTGGTTGCCGGAGTTGTGCTGCGTCGTCGAGCGCGGCGGTGGCGGTGGTGTGGGACACCGCCGGACCGTGTGCCCATGACCGGTCGTTCCGGGGTGGGGACCGGGCACCCGGTTGTCAGGAGACCGGATGCCCGGTCGTCGGGGGAGGGGGAGCGATTAAGGCCGGAGGGGTCCGGCCGCCGGAGGCTGCGGGCGTCAGCCCGCGACCTTGGCCTTGTCGGCGTCGGAGGCCGGGGACGGCGGCGATTTCGGCGTGGTCGGGTCGTCGTCCCGGCGGAACGGACGCATCAGTGCCCCGAGGAGCGAGAAGCGTCCCTGGCTCTTGTTGTAGACGTCGAACGCGACGGCGAGGAGCAGGACGAGTCCCTTGATGATCTGGACCATGTCCGAGCCGACACCCTCCAGCTGGAGGCCGTTGTTGAGCAGGGCCATCACCAGACCACCGACGATCGAGCCGCTGACGGTGCCGAGGCCGCCGGAGACCGCCGCGCCGCCGATGAACACTGCCGCGATGGCGTCCAGTTCCCAGCTCAGACCGTCCTGGGGGCCGGAGGCCGCGGACCGTGCCACGAAGATCATGCCTGCCAGCGCGGCCAGCACCGACATGTTCATCATGACGAAGAAGTTGACCCGCTTGAGCTTCACGCCCGACAGTTCGGCCGCTCGCGCGTTGCCGCCGACGGCGTAGATGTGCCGGCCGCCGATGGTGTTGCGCGTGTAGTACGAGTACGCGAGGACCAGGACGATCAGGATGATGCCGGAGATCGGCAGGCTGGTGCCGATCCGGCCGCCCGCGAAGCGGAGCGTCGCGAAGATGATGACACCGACCATGACGGCCAGCCGGATGCCCATGACCCACAGCGGCGCCACGTCGGCGTTCATCTCACGGCGGGTCTGGCGCGCCTTCCACTCACGCCACACCACGCCCGCGCAGGCGGCCAGCCCGAGCAGCAGCGTCAGGTTGTTGTAACCGGTGTCCGGACCCGCCTCGGGAAGGAAGCCGGCGCCGATCTGGCGGAAGCCCTGGGGCACCGGAACCGTGTCGGCGTTGCCGATGTACTGGTTGCCGCCGCGGAACAGCAGCATCCCGGCGAGGGTCACGATGAAGGCCGGTATGCCGATGTAGGCGACCCAGAAGCCCTGCCACGCGCCGATCGCCGCGCCGACGAGCAGGCCGAGCAGAATGCCGAGCGGCCAGGGGAGCGAGTACTCCTGCATCGTCTTGGCGACGACGATGCCGGTGAACGCGGCGACGGAGCCGACCGACAGGTCGATGTGCCCGGCGACGATCACCATCAGCATCCCGATGGCCAGGATCAGGATGTACGAGTACTGGCTGACGACCGCGATGAGGTTGCCGGAGGTGAGCGTCAGTCCGCCGGTCCAGATCTGGAACAGCAGGACGATTGCCACCAGGGTGGAGATCATGCCGAACTGGCGGGCGTTGGAGGTCGTACCTCCGAAGAGGTTCTTCTGCAGGTCTGTTATACGGCTCATGGAGTCGGGCTCTTCTTGGTAGCGGTCATCTGCTTCATCAGGAGTTCCGGGTCGGCGTCGTCACGCGCCACATCGCCGGTGATGGTGCCCTCGAACACCGTGTAGATGCGGTCGCACAGGCCGATCAGCTCGGGCAGCTCGGAGGAGATGACGACGACCCCCTTGCCCTGGGCGACGAGCCGCTGGATGATCCCGTAGATCTCGAACTTGGCGCCCACGTCGATGCCGCGGGTCGGCTCGTCGAGGATCAGCAGGTCGGGGTCGGTGAACATCCACTTCGCCAGCACGACCTTCTGCTGGTTGCCGCCCGAGAGCTTGACGACACCCTCGTCGACGCCGGGGGTCTTGATCCTCAGGCTCTGGCGGTACTCCTCGGCGACCTGGTGCTCGCGCACCGGGTCGATGACGCTGCGCCGGGCGATCTTCGACAGCTTGGCGGCCACCATCGAGGTCTTGATGTCGTCCAGCAAATTCAGGCCGATCGACTTGCGGTCCTCGCTGACGTAGGCAAGCCCGTGGCGGATGGCGTCCGCCACCGTCTTCAGCTGGACCTCCTTGCCGTCCTTGAAGGTGCGCCCGGACAGCCAGGTGCCGTAGGAGCGGCCGAAGAGGCTCATCGCGAGTTCGGTGCGGCCGGCGCCCATGAGGCCCGCGAAGCCCACGATCTCGCCGCGGCGGACGTGGAACGTCGAGCCCTTGCACACCAGCCGTTCGTCCGAACTCGGGTGCCGCACCGTCCAGTCGCGGACCTCGAAGAAGACCTCGCCGATGTCGGGCGTACGGTCGGGGAAGCGGCTGTCGAGCGCCCGGCCGACCATGCCCCGCACGATGCGGTCCTCGTTGACCCCGTCGGCCTGTACGTCGAGGCTCTCGATGGTGCGGCCGTCGCGCAGGATCGTGATGGTGTCGGCGATCGCCGCGATCTCGTTCAGCTTGTGCGAGATGATGATCGAGGTGATACCCCGCTCGCGGAATCCGCGCAGCAGGTTGAGCAGGTGCTGGGAGTCGTCCTCGTTCAGGGCCGCGGTCGGCTCGTCGAGGATCAGCAGCTTCACGTCCTTCGCGAAGGCTTTGGCGATCTCTACGAGCTGCTGCTTGCCGACGCCGATGTCCTTGATCAGGGTGTCGGGGTCCTCACGGAGCCCGACCTGTTCCATCAGCTCCAGGGCCCGGCGCTGGGCCGTCTTCCAGTCGATCGAGCCGCGTCGCCGCGGCTCGTTGCCGAGGAAGAGGTTCTCGGTGATCGACATGCCCGGCACCAGGGCCAGCTCCTGGTGGATGATCACGATGCCGGCCTGTTCGCTGGCCCGGATGTCGTGGAACCGGACCTGCTCACCCCGGTAGACGATGTCGCCGGTGTAGCTGCCGTGCGGGTGGACGCCGCTCAGCACCTTCATGAGCGTGGACTTGCCGGCGCCGTTCTCGCCGCAGATCGCGTGGATCTCGCCTTCCCGCACGACGAGGTCGACGTCGGCGAGCGCGGTGACGCCGGGGAAGGTCTTGGTGATCGACCGCATCTCCAGCAGGGTCGAGGCGGTGGCGTTCACGAGCGGTGCTCCCCACCGCCGGGAACGCGCCGAGGCGTCTTCGGGCCGAGCCGCCCGCGGCATTCCATGGACATCAACTTGCCTCCGGTGGCACAGGTCCGTGCCCTCGCGTCCGGGATGTTTCATCTGCGGCCGGACACTAAATCCATTTGTTTTACTAAGTCAATGGGCCGGGGAAGATATGTTGGCTGGGCATCGAGAGAGGACCGTGCGTGCGGCAGTCAGGAACGAACCTTCCCAAGGTCGGGCGATACAACCGGGCAGTTGTCCTGGACCAGATCCAGCTCGCCGACGGCATCAGCCGTGTCGAGATCGCCCAGTACACCGGTCTGACCCCGCAGACCGTCTCGGGCATCGTGCGCCGGCTCATCGAGGAAGGCATCATCCGGGAGGACGGCGAGAGCAAGGGAGCAACCGGAGGCAAACCCCGCACCACCCTGAGGGTGAACGCCGACGCGGGCTGCGCCGTCGGCCTCCACTTCGACCCGGTGGAGCTGAGCTGCACCGTGGTCGACCTGCTCGGCCGGCCCCTGGTCGTCAAGAAGCGCCCGGCTCGCCGCGTCACCGATCCGGCCGAGGTCGTGAAGGACATGGCCGAACTGGTCGCCGACGTGCTGGCCGAGACGGGGGTCGACCGCGACAAGGTCCTGGGGATCGGTCTCGCCACTCCCGGGCCGATCGACATCGAACACGGCGTGATCGTCGGCGCCCCGCAACTCGCCAACTGGACCCGGGTGCCGGTCCAGCACATGCTCAGCGAGACGACCGGCCTCCCGGTGACCCTCGACAACGACGCCACCGCCGCCGCGATCGGCGAGCGCTGGTCGGGAGCCGGCAGGGGAGTGGCGGACTTCGCCTACTTCTTCTTCGGCACCGGTATCGGCGGCGGTCTCATCCTCAACCACCAGGTGTACCGCGGTGGTTCACGCAACGCGGGCGAGTTCGGCCACTCCTCGGTGCTGCCCGACGGTCCGGAGTGCTACTGCGGCAACCGGGGCTGCCTGGAACGGCTCGTCAACCCCACGGCGATCGTCGCCGAGGTGCACCGCAGACTCGCGGCAGGATCGCACCCGGACAGTGCGCTGGCGCGGGCGTTCGCCGAGGACCCCGATGCGATCGACCACGCCGCCATCCGGGTGGCCGCGGCTGCCGGGGACCCGGTCGCCGCGGCGGTCATCGACGAGACCGCGGAGTACGTGGCCTCGGTCGCGGTCGACATCGCGAACTTCATCGACGTCGACCTGATCATTCTCGGCGGGCACGGCATCCAGCACGTCGAGTCCCGCTACGTCGCGGTCGTCGCCGCCGCACTGAAGAGCCGCCCACTGTCCCGTCACATCCGGGTCGTGCAGGTCGAGGCGTCCCCGCTCGGCACGGACGCGGCGGTGGTGGGCAGCGCGGCGCTCGTCCTGCATGCTACGTATTCCCCGCAGTTGTCGGCCCTGGTCGGGACGGCGGTGACGCCCGGCGGTCAACCATGACCGACGTCCATTGTCCCGAACACGACGCCCTCACCCGGCACGTCCGCTCCTTCGCGGTCATGCTCACCGAGCGTCGGGGCGAACGCGTGCCGCGACACGGGCGGAAGCTATCCGCCCCGCCGCGCGGACGCAGGCGTCCCGCCGCGCCCCGGGCACGGCCCGAACGTCGCCACGGTTCTCCGCCGTCACGGCGCCTGCCTCTCCAGCAGGTACGGCATCGACGTCAGCGGCGTCTGGGATCGAGGCCCGCCGCCCCGTCACGCGCGAGGCCGGGTGCCTCGGTCGGCGTTTCGGACCGACCGAGGCACCCGGCGGGTTGAGCGGTGGAGCGATTCATCAGCAGATCGGCAGGAGAACCGTGGATCAGTTGTGGACCAGCCGTGGATCAGCCGCGTGGCAGGACCAGCGACTGCACGTCCGGCAGGCCCCGCCAGTCGTTCGACGCGACCGTGGCATGCGCCTTGGCCAGCAGCGCGACCCGCGCCGACGCGTCGGCCGACGACGGGCTGACGTCGTCGAGGGCCGGTGACACATTCTCCGAGTCCGTCATGAACAGCAGGTAGTGGTTGATGTCGTACCAACTCGTGTCGATGCCGCTGTTGATGTATGTGGCCGCGTCACCGTCGAACGCCACGAACCAGGGCCGCAGCGTCGTGTCGGAGTAGCGGGTGCGCGGGTCACCCGAAGCGGCGTTGTGCACAGAGGGGAAGATATTCGCCTGCGCGGTGGTGCCCGCGGTGTGCAGGTTGCGCAGGTAGGTCGCGTACTCCCTGTCCGTCCACAGGGTGTCGGTCGGGTTGTTCTCCTCGACCGTGCCGGGGATGATCTCCAGCATCACCTTGCCCGCCAACTGCGCCCGGGTCGGCCAGTTGCCGGCCTTGGCCGCGTCGTCCAGGGTGGCGTACTGGCCACCGCCGGGCTTGTTCAGCAGGTCGTTCGGCTTGTAGACCAGGCTGCCCAGGTGCGCGGTGATCGACTGGTCCAGCTTGGCCGGGCTCATCCCGAAGTTGGCCTGGAAGCCGGCCTTCATCTCCAGCTTGATGATCAGGGGCCCGTGGCCGGGGTGCGCGCCGAGCCACACCCGGACGTCGTCCAGGCAGCTCTCCAGGTCCTTGTTGGTGCTGCCGGTGTACAGGTCGGCGGCCGAGGAGGCGTTGACGCAGTTGTTGCCGTTGCTGGTGAGGCTGGCGTGGCTGACCTTCCACTCCTGGGTGAAGAAGTCGTCCCAGACGTCCAGTTCGATCATCGAGGTACCGGTGTCGAGGCCCTGCGCGAGGTAGGTGAACGCGCTGGGGTCGTAGGTGTTGTGGATTCCGGACGTGGTGGTGCCGGACACCTGCAGCGAGTTCGTGTCGACGGCGGAGGCGGTGGCGCCTCCGGCTACGGCGGTGCCGAACGCCAGGGACAGACTCAGCAGGCCGAGCAGCGCGGTACGCGGTGCCGCGAGCGGGCGGAGGGAAAATCTACGGCGGCTCATCGAACCGGTCACGGTTCCTCCATCGTGGGGGTGACTCTCCGTCTGGACGGTGACGGCTATGCATGAATCGACGGAGACATGACACGTAACGCGATCTAGAATCCTGCTGTCAGCTACGATTCCGGCCGATCTTTCCGGCCCCATCTGCAGGCCCCTGAGCTCTCGTTTTCTTATCCGCGTGGCCAGTTGGCAGCAGACGCCACCGGCGAAGATGCGAACAAGTGCGGCTGAACAGGGGAGTTCGGCAGGGGGTCGGAAAACGTGGCGACGCCGCGGCCGGCCTCCGCGCACCGAGCGGAGGGAACCAGGCGTGACCGGAACCGATCCTCCCGGCACCGGGCAGACAGGTGCTCCAGGATGCGTGCCTCCCCAATACCCGGCGGATGTGTACGCAGGCCGACTTGCACTTCTCCCGGCGCGCGGAGCTTGCCTCGCCACCATCCTGCTCTGGCCAACTGGGCCGCTCGAATGGCCAACTGAGTGTCAGTCACATGTCACCCGTGACTGACGTTTGGTTGGTCGATCAGCGCTTCAGCCAGTCAACTGAGCTTGTGTCGGCTGTTCCTGACTTGGCGTCCGGCGATGCGAATGAGGTCCAGCGCTCGTGTTCAGACGTCGGTGGAGGGAGAACTGACTGTCGGACCGGGCGGCCACAGTCCTTGATCACCTGGTCGCGATCCGTATCGGGTGGGCGCGGTCCCACATCGAGCAGCGGCGCGCCCGCCGGTGCTTCCTCGCAGTCCGCCGCGCGCCGGGACCGGGTCGGGCCGAGCCCGTTGCGCAGCTTCGCGAGCCACCACCCCGAGGGCCGGGAACGGTGTTCGGTCACGTCGTCGGCGGCTGGCGTCACGGCCCCACACCAAGTGGATGTCTTTGAACGTTTCCTCGGGTCGCTCCTTCGTGATCATTAGGCTGCTGTCATGGCTGAGGGCGAGAGTGCGGCAGTTGTTGAGGCTGATGTCGATGACGTGGGCTGGTCCAACACCCGTGTATGGACGGAGCGGAGCCTCCGTCCGGGAGACCGGATTCGCACTGTGGCAACGCTGCGAGGGGGCTGGACGTCACAGATGCGCCGCCTCGACATCGAAGGGGAGGGTGAGCCGTACTCCCTCGTGCTTCGGTCGTTCGTCAAGCCGTTCTTCGTGAGGCACGCGTTGGGACTGCTCACGCGGGAAGCGGACATCCTCCGGCTGCTCGCGGACACAAGCGTGCCGGCCGCTCGCCTTCACGGTGTTGATGCGGCAGCCGAGCACTGCGATCATCCGTCGCTGCTGATGTCGTTGCTGCCGGGGAGCCTCCGGCTGGACGCGGACGACATCGAGCGGAAGACAGAACTCCTTGCCCGGCAACTGGTGGCGATTCACGGGTTGCTGGTTCCAGAAGGAGCCAGACCGCGTGTCTATGAGGCGTGGACCGGTCCAGAGCGGGTGCGGCTTCCCGAGAGCTCGAAACAGCCGGAAGTGTGGCAGCGCGCCGTGGAGGTGATTCGCCGTCCGCCCCCGGCCTACCGGCCGTGCTTCCTGCACCGTGACTTCCACCCCGGGAACGTGCTCTTCTCGGGAGAAGGAGCAGACCTGGCGATCACGGGTGTCGTGGACTGGGTGGAGACGTCCTGGGGACCCGCTGACCTGGACGTGGCCCACTGCTCCACTGCGCTTGCTCTGCTGCACGGAGTGGGCGTCGGCATGCGGTTGGCGGACCACTACATCGCGGCCGGTGGAACGCTCAGCCATGACCTGGGTGACCACCTGTACTGGCGTGTGCTGGACACGCTGGCCTTTGCGCCGGACGCGCAGAAGGTCGCCGAGTCCTGGCGGGAAATCGGGAGGGAAGATCTGACATCGGCCGTTCTCGCCCAGCGCTTGGAGGACTACCTCCAAGCCCTCTTCAACCAGTACGGCTAGGACTTGACTCGTCGAGGCTCGTCCGGCAGCGGCCGGGTCCCGGGTGTACTGGGCGATGAGCGACAGGATGTCGAAGATGCTGACCGGCACCTCCACGCCCGCCTGGCGCGGAGCATGACCGGCGGGGAGCTGACGTCGGGTGAGCCGATGGACTTGGAGGTCGCTCCCAGCAACATCAACAACGTCTGTCTGAAGCTCAAGCGGCTCGCCGAGCGGGGGATCCTGGCCGGGACCGAGCAGGGGCTGTTCACCCTGCCACGGTCGTAGCTCCTCCGGCGGCCCGCAACCAGCCTGCTCAGCCCAACCGAAAGGCCAAACCGGGCGTCACCTCAGGTGCTGCCCTCCGGGGGCGCTCGGTCGCGCCGATGAGCGGACACGTCGTTCTGCCGGCCCGCCGAGAAAATCCGTTGCGAGTGACCCGCATCGGATGTCTGATTGGTCGCCTACCGATCAGGGGAGGGAACGTGCGGACGTCGCTGCCCACCCCCTCGTTGCACACTGCTCGCCTTCGACTGCGTGCCTTCGAAGACGCGGATGCGAACGACCTCTTCGCACTGCACAGCAGCGCCTACGTGCTGCGCTACTGGGACGCGCCGCCGTGGACCGAACGCGTGCGCGCCGAGAAGTTCATCACGGCCTGCCGGCAGATGGCACAGCAGGGCACCGGGATGCGGCTGGCCGTAGATCGTGCCTCCGACGGGGCGTTCATCGGCTGGTGCAGCCTGAACAGGTGGAATCCGGACTACCGCAGCGCGTCGCTTGGCTACTGCTTCGACGATGCAGCGTGGGGCCACGGCTACGCGACCGAGGCCGCGCGCGCTCTGCTGCGGTGGGCATTCGACACGCTGGACCTAAATCGCGTCCAAGCGGAGACCGATACGCGCAACGTGGCTTCGGCCCGCGTGCTGGAGAAGCTCGGCTTCGTGCGTGAAGGGACGTTGCGGGAAGACTGCGTCGTCAACGGCGAGGTCTCTGACTCGTGGGTCTACGGGCTGATCAGGCGGGAGTGGCAGCCGTCGTCCGAGCCGGTTCCCGCCCACTGAGTTCCGTCGCTCGGTACCCGGTATCCGCTAACCCCAAGCAACTTGATCAATGCGCCTCATTCGCACACATCGGCGAACCAGGCAGATAGTTACGTAGCGTCCACTCAGATCGATTCGCCGGGGCTCAGGTACCGGTAACCGTGGTCGGTCTCCTGGGCGAGCCAGCCGTTGACGCTCGCGAGGCCGCGGTCGTTGATCTGGGCGTCGTGGATCGCGAACGCCCGCTGTGGCGCGATCGCGTTGACGAAGTCGATGGCCTCCGTTGTCTTCAACCACGAGCCTTGCGCCGGGACCAGGAGCGTCTCGATCGGCTGCTCGGGCACGTGCAGCGAGTCGCCGGGATGGTAGACGGTCTCGTCGACGATGTAGCCGAGGTTCGCGCAGTCCGGCCGGCCGCCGTGGATGAACGCGTGACGGCCGCCGACCGCCCTAACGCGGAAGCCGGCCGCGGTGAACGTCTCGCCGGAGGACATCCCGGTCACCTCCAGCCGGGGGATGCTCGCATCTGCCGGGGCATAGACCGGGACGCCGAGCCCGGCCAGGCGCAGGACGTCGATATGGTCGGCGTGTTCATGGGTCACCAGCACGGCGTCCGCACCGCTCAGGGAGGCCGGCTCGCTCCACGTCCCGGGATCGATCACGAGCACGCGGCCCTCGTGCTCGAGCCGTACGCACGCGTGGGTGTATTTCGTGATCCGCATGACCTCCGAAGCTACCTGAACTACACGGATCGCTCATCGTTTTGCGGGCGAGATCGCGACGTGTCACCGTGTCGAGGACCGGGATGATCGTGTCCTTGCCCCACTGGTAGCCCTAGCCGATTTTCCGACTGCGCTTGGGCGAGGATCTCGCTGCACATCTCGACGCACTCGGAGCAGATCCATACGTCGGGCCCAGCGACCAGTCGGCGCTCTTCGCTGCGGGCATGCTCGCAAAAGGAGCAGCGATTCAGCTGTTTCTTGCCGGGCCGGCCGCGGCGCGAACGGCGGCCGAAGGGCGTACGGGGGGTGTTGATGTAACAGTGCAGCAGGCGCTTGATGTCGGCGACGTCCACGCCGAGGTCGTTGAGGACGCGGCGGGCGCGGGAGCCGGGATTGGTGGCGATGACCGCGAGCAGTTGCGGTGTGGTGACGGCGACCGGGGCGCAGGTCGGGGTGCGTTCGGTGGCCAGCTGCTCGGCGCCGGCCAGCGCGGCCTGGGCCTCGGCGGAGAACACCGGCCGGCCCTCGTGCGCGGGTTCGGCGGGGTAGTCGAAGAGGCGGTGGCTGGCGTCGCGGATCTCGTCGCGGCTGACGCCGATCTGCTCGAGGGTGGCGGCCGCCACCCCGTCGGTGGGCAGGCCCAGCAGGATGTGTTCGGTGCCCGCCTCGGCGAGTTGGTCGGCCTCGGCGGCGGCCAGTGCGGCGGCCAGTCCGGCCTCCAGATCGCGGCCTCGGATCAGTCCGACGGTCGGGGGTGTCTGGGCGACGCGGAGGCCGCCCCGGGTGCGGGGCGGTTCGGGCCGGAGTCCGGCCTGCTCGTAGAAGCGGATGGTCTTGGTCGGCAGCCCGGCGGCGGCCCGTTCTCCCGTGCGCATGTGTCCGAGGCTCCGCCTTGCCCTTCCAGTGCACTTGAAGGTCTACCGTCGGGTGCAGAGGCTGTGAGCTGGGAGGACGACCATGCGGATCACCGTGCTGACCGTGCCGGACTGCCCCAATGCGCCGCTGGTGGAGGAACGGCTTCCCCGAGCACTCGACGGCCGCACTGTGGACGTGGAACGAGTCGAGGTCGGCGATTCCGAGCAGGCCACCAGGCTCGGCATGACCGGATCGCCCACTGTTCTGATCGACGGTGTGGACCCCTTCGCCGTGCCGGGCGCTCCCGCATCGCTGTCCTGCCGTCTGTACCGGGGGCCGGGCAGCCGGGTCGAGGGAGCACCGAGCGTCGCGGACCTGAGGCGCGCACTGGCCGATCAGGACGCCACCTGGAACGGTGACTGCCCGCCCTGAGCCCTGCCAACCGCGGCGGCCGCGGGTGCCCCGCCCCGGCGGCGGGCGGACTGCGCGCTGTCCAGTAAGCCGTGCTCCGCCACTTCGCCGCCACCGGACAGCCCCGCACCCGCACGGACGGCGCAGACGGGGATCTCCGAGGCAACGGAGCGTCAATCCTGGCCGGTGGTCGCCGAGCGAGCGCCCTGTTCCTCAAGCCAGCCGATCACGTTGTCTCTGCGGGTGCCGCGGCCCTTGGCCGCATCGAGCGGGGTGCCCCCGGCGTAATCGGGCACCCAGTTCAGGTCCGCGCCGGCGGCACGGAGATGTTCGGCGGCGCGCCGTTGTCCGGCGCAGCAGGCGTGCCAAAACGCCTGGGACACCTCCTCCGACATGGGACCGGCGGTGTCGAGCAGTTGCTGGAGGCGGTCGAGCATGCCGAGCGCGGCGGCGTGCCACAGCTTGTCGATCCGGGCACCGCGGGCGGCGAGCAGGGAGGCCACATGCCAGCAGGCGTAGCCGATGGCGTTGTCGAGCGGGGTGCCGATCGAGCCGTCGGCTGCTTCGATGTCGGCGCCTGCGTCGATCAAGGCGGCGGCGACGTCGACGTCGTCGCTGCTGGCCGCCCAGTGCAGCGGGCTCTCGTCGCCAGGGCTGCGGGTGTTGGGGTCGGCACCGGCAGCCACCAGCAGCCGTACGACTTCAGGCCCCTTGGGGAAGTAGCCGGGCCAGTCGGCCACAACGTGGAGCGCGGTACGGGTCTTGAACGAACCCCCGAGAGGCCTCGCGACGAGTTCGGGTGCGTCGGCGATGATGCGCTGGACGGCCTCGATATCGCCGACGTGGATGGCGGAGACCAGCTCCGCCGCAGAGGTAGGTGCGGGCATGTCCACGTCGATTCCTTTCGGGCGGCCCGATGCTGAAGTCAGCGGTTCCGATCGAGACCCAGCGCCGGCGTCTTGTCTTGAGCGACAGCCTCCAGCGCCGCGGCGGCGAACCCCCGCGCGACAGATTCCAGGGCGGCGTTCATCGCTTCGCGGGCGGCCTCCGGATCGCCCTCCGCGTAGTGCATGCTGATCCCATACGCCTCTGCTGCCCGGTCGACCAAGTTCGTGGATGTCCGGGTACGTAGCAAATCGGCTATTCGCAGTCGGCCGTGGTGGCCTGCTGATTCAAGCGTGTGCGGCGTGGGTGCTCGGTCGCTGGGGTGGAGTGGTGGCGCGGCTACCGTGGGCGCACGGCGTAGGTCAGGTGCGTCACCCGTGACGACGGTTCCGAACGGACCGGCTCCAGCGCGACCCTGGAGGCGTCCACGCCGTCGAACAGTCGGGTGCCGGCGCCGAAAAGCACCGGTGACAGCGTGATCGAGAACTCGTCGACCAGGCCGGCGTTCAGGTACTCCAGGATCGTCGCGCCGCCGCCGGCGATGCGAACGTCCCGGTCGCCGGCGGCCTCGCGGGCCTGTTCGAGGGCGTGCTCGATACCGTCGTTGACGAAGTGGAACGTGGTGCCGCCGGGCCGCTCCCACGGGTCACGCTTGGTGTGCGTCACGACGAAGACCGGGGTGTGGAAGGGTGCCTCCTCCGGCCATGACTGCTCGCCGAGGTCGAACATGCGCTTGCCCATGACGCTCGCGCCGGTGCGCTCGAAGGTCTCCCGCGCGATGTCGTTGTCCCGGCCCTCCTCGCCGCCCTCGCCGAGCTTCAGGTTCTCCCGGAAGAACCGCAGCGGGAAGACCCACTGCTGCAGTTCCGTCCACTGCGCCATCCAGCGCTGCACGTCCGGGTCGTCCTGCTTGCCGGGCGCGAAGAGCTCGTCCTCGAAGGGCACGGACTCGGGCGCGATGAAGCCGTCCAGCGACATCGACACGCTGAAGAACACCTTCCCGGCCATCAGCCCTCATCCCCCTTCCGCGCGAGGTCGGTGACGTAGGCCGCCAGGCTGCTCAGGGTCTGCCGGCCGCCCTCGATCGCGTGGTACTTCTCGATCGCCTCGTCGCGCAGTTCCTTGGTGGGGAACACCGTGCGCATCACGATCCGGGTCGCCGCACCGTCCGGCGCGAAGGTCAGGACCGACTCGAAGGCGTTCGGGTCGTCGCGGGACTCACCGTGCAGCAGCGCGATCCGCTCCGGCGGGGCGATCCGCAGCCAGCGGATCCACTCGGAGTAGTCGGTCCCGTCCGGCCCGTGCAGCACGAATTCCCATTCCCCGCCCTCGCGGAACTCGAAGGACCGCGTGGTGGTGGTGAACCCCTCCGGACCCCACCAACGCGACAGGTGCCGGACCTCGGTGAACGCCTCGAACACCAGCTCCCGCGGGGCGTCGATGACACGGGAGATCACGATCTCCCGGTCGGCCGTCGCCGGCTCCCCACGCGTTTCTTGCCTTGCCCCTGCCATCGGTCATTCCTCCTGACGTGTCTGCTTGAGGTCCTGCACGTAGGTGTCCAGCCGGTCGAAACTCTCGTTCCAGAACCGTTCGAATCCGCCGACCCACTCGTGGACCGGCCGCAGCCCGCGGGCGTCCAGGCCGTAGAGGCGCTGCTTGCCCACCCCGCGGACCCGCACCAGCCCCACCTCCCGGAGCACCCGCAGGTGCTTGGACGCCCCCGGCTGGCTCATCCCCAGCTCCTGGGCCAGGTCGGTCACCGGCCGCTCACCCGCCCGCAGCAGCGCCAGGATGTCCCGGCGCTGCGGCTCGGCGATCGCGTTGAACGCGTCCGACGTCGTCGCTGCTCGTGCCATGGCAGCCATCGTATTCCCATATCGGAATACGTCAAGCCGACTGGGAGTCGGGCGAGTCTTGTCGGATCACGAAATCGCCGGGGTCCCAGCCCATGCGAAGCTTTTCGCCAGCTCGCCAGCTCGCCAGCTCGCCAGCCGCCCGAGCAGGGTCGTGACTCGTGCCGGCCCAACGAGCTGGCACCAGTGGGGTTTCTGAGATCCGGCCCCACAGCCCTTGGCCGGATCAAGAGCACGCACCCCGCACTCGCCGTCACCAGATCAGTAGACCCTCTGGTCACCCCTGAACTGGGGTTCGGCGGGTTCACAGATGAGCCCTTCGCGAGTGATCTGGAAGGGGAAAGGGGCGAGCGAGGGCCGGCGGCGCAGCCTGTCGCTCGCCCCTCGGACGGACGCGAATCAGGCGTCCAGGCGGCGCTTGGCCAGCCAGGCAACGATCTTGGGGTCGTGGTGGTCGAAGAACAGCGAGCACCGGTGTCGAGCGTGGCGATCTGGGCCATCTGCTCGTCGGTGAGCTCGAAGTCGAAGACGTCGAAGTTCTCGGCCATGCGTTCGGCACGTACCGACTTGGGGATGGCGACGACGCCGCGCTGGGTGAGCCAGCGCAGCACGACCTGAGCGACCGACTTGCCGTGCCCCTTGCCGATCTCGGCGAGGAGGGGGTTGGTGAACAGGTCGTTCTTGCCCTCGGCGAAGCCGCCCCAGGACTGCATCTGCACGCCGTGCTCGCGCATGAGGTCCTGGTAGTCGGCGCGCTGGAAGAACGGGTGGGTTTCGATCTGGTTGACCGCTGGGGTGATCTCGTTGTTGACGACCAGGTCGAGCAGCCGGTCGGGGTAGAAGTTGGCGACGCCGATCGCCTTCGCGAGGCCCTCCCGGTTGAGGGCTTCCATGGCGCGCCACTGGCCGTAGACGTCGCCGAAGGGCTGGTGCATCAGGTACAGGTCGAGGTGGTCCAGG
Organism: Streptomyces sp. NPDC026500; assembly: GCF_055567635.1. Taxonomy (NCBI): domain Bacteria; kingdom Bacillati; phylum Actinomycetota; class Actinomycetes; order Kitasatosporales; family Streptomycetaceae; genus Streptomyces; species Streptomyces sp. NPDC026500. The sequence goes on from NZ_JBVHQB010000029.1 coordinate 87,672, forward strand.
CCCAGCTTGGTCAGCGACGTCTCGAAGGCGCGCTTGGTGTTGTCCTCGGCGGGGGCGTCCTGGACCCAGAGCTTGGTGGTGACGAACAGCTCCTCGCGGGCGATGCCGCTGGACTTGATGGCGCGGCCGACGGCCTCTTCATTGCCGTAGGCGGCAGCGGTGTCGAGGAGGCGGTAGCCGGCGGCGAGCGCGTGGGAGGCGGCGCGTTCAGTGTCCTCGGCGGGGATCTGGTAGACGCCGAATCCGAGGAGCGGCATCTCGACGCCGTTGTTCAAGGTCACGTACTGCATGGGGGTGTTCCTCTGCTGTGCGGGTGGGGGTCAGGGGCGGATGAGGGCCTTGAGGACCTGACGGTCGGCCATGGCGCGGTAGGCGTCCGCCGCTTGGGCGAGGGGGAATACCTGGTCGAAGACGCGGCCGGGGGCGATGGTGCCGTCGAGGACGTCGGGCAGGAGCTGTTCGATGTAGGCGCGGGCGGGGCTGGCGCCGCCGGTCAGGGTGATGTTGCGCATGAACTCGGCGGGGCCGATGGGGCCCTGCTCGTACTGGGGGACACCCAGGCGGCTGATCGTGCCGCCGTCCAGGACCGCGCCCAGGGCGGTGTCCAGTGCCTGGCGGGTGCCGACGGCCTCGATCACCTTGTCCACACCGCCGGTCAGCTCGCGGATGCGGGCGATGCCCTCCTCCCCGCGCTCGGCGACGACGTCGGTCGCGCCGAACTCGCGGCCCAGAGCGGTGCGCTCCTCGTGGCGGCCTGCGAGTACGATCCGCTCGGCCCCGAGCCGCTTGACTGCGATCACGGCGCACAGGCCCACCGCTCCGTCACCGACGACCAGCACGCGTCCCCGCGTCCGATACCGGCGGTGACGGCGCCGTGGTGGCCGGTGGTCATCACGTCTGACAGCGCCAGCAAGGAGGGCAGCAGCGCGGAGTCGGCGGCGACCGGAAGCTTCACCAGAGTGCCGTCGGCGTGCGGGACGCGGACGGCCTCGCCCTGCCCGCCGTCCACGCCGTCGAATCCGTAGCGGCCGCCGCTGCGGCACGAGATGTGCAGGCCCTTGGCGCAGTAGTCGCAGGTGTTGTCGCTGTAGGTGAACGGGGCGACGACCAGATCGCCCGCCTTGAGGCTGGTCACGTCCGCGCCGGTCTCCTCGACGACGCCGAGGAACTCGTGTCCCATGGGGCGGCCCGGGTCGGTGGCGGGCATCGACCCGTAGGGCCACAGGTCGCTGCCGCACACGCAGGCGGCGACGACGCGGACCACGGCGTCGCCGGGCTTCACGATCTTCGGGTCGGGCCGGTCCTCGACGCGGACGTCTCCGGCTCCGTACATCACTGCTGCACGCATGAGGGGCTACTCCAAACAGGGGTGGTACCGAGGGGTGCGGATGATCAGCGTTCGAGCATCCGCGCCTGGGCCTCGGTGTGGGTGTCGCCGGCGGCGGGCGGCAGGCTGGAGAGCTGGTCGAGCTGCGCGGCGGTCAGGGTGACGGCATCGGCGGCGGTGTTCTCCTCGACCCGGCTGACGCGCTTGGTACCGGGGATAGGCGCGATGTCGTCGCCCTGGGCGAGCAGCCAGGCCAGTGCGACCTGCGCGGGCGTGGCGCCGACCTCGGCGGCCAGGGCCTTGACCTCGTCGGCGAGGGCAAGATTGTGCCGGAAGTTCTCGCCCGTGAAGCGCGGGTTGTCGCGGCGGAAGTCGTCCTCGTCGAACTGCTCGGTGGAGCGGACCGTGCCCGTGAGGAAGCCGCGGCCCAGCGGGGAGAACGGCACCAGTCCGATGTTGAGCTCCCGCAGCACGGGCAGGATGCGCTCCTCGATGCCGCGGGTGAACAGGGAGTACTCGGACTGCACCGCGGTGACCGGCTGGACGGCGTGCGCCCGGCGGATCGTGTCCGGCCCCGCCTCCGAGAGGCCGAAGGCCCGCACCTTCCCCTCCGCGATCAGCTCGGCCACCGCGCCCGCGGTCTCCTCGATGGGCGTGTTCGGATCCACCCGGTGCTGGTAGTACAGGTCGATGTGGTCGGTGCCCAGCCGCTTCAGGGAGCCCTCGACCGCAGTGCGGACGTTGGCCGGGCTGGAGTCCAGGTTCCAGGCACCCTCACCCCCGTGCGAGACCAGGCCGAACTTGGTGGCCAGCACCATCTGGTCCCGGCGCCCCTTCAGCGCCCGGCCCAGAAGTTCCTCGTTGGTGTAGGGGCCGTAGATCTCGGCGGTGTCGATGAGCGTGACGCCCAGCTCCAGTGCACGGTGCACGGTCCTGATCGACTCCGCGTCGTCGGTGCCGGAGCCGGTGTAGCCGTGCGACATCCCCATCGCGCCCAGGCCGATTCGGGAAACCTCCAGGTCACGCAGCTTGATGTAACGCATGTCGTCCTTTCCACATCGTGGCGTCGCCCGGCGTCTTCACTCTCGCTCGGCCCGGTTGGTCGTGCCTGCGGCGGTCGCCGAGGTGCCGGCCTCTTGCTCATTCACCTTCGCCCGAATTCCTCCCCTGTGGCAGGGCGGGTTCTTCGGGGGTAACGACAGGGCCCCCCTCCCGACTGCCAGGCGAGTGCCCAGCGGGTGAGACTGGAGTCATGGCATCCGAGAGCGCGCACAGTGAAGGCGCCGAGCTGGGCCGCTACCTGCGTGCCCGCCGTACCCAGACCGGCCCCGCACACGTCGGCCTCACCGTCGGTGCCGGAATCCGCCGCACCCCGGGGCTGCGCCGCGAGGAGCTGGCCACCCTCGCCGGCATCAGCATCGACTACTACGTGCGCCTGGAACGCGGCAAGGAGACCCGCCCGAGCCCCGCCGTCCTCGACTCCCTCGCCCGCGCCCTGCACATGGATGACCAAGAACACCAGCACCTGCGCGAACTCGCCGCCCGCGCTGCCCGATACGCCCCGGAGCCCCCGCCCGCTCCCAGCCGTACCGTGCGACCCCACCTCAAGCTGCTGCTCGAGTCCCTGCGTCCGAACCCGGCGTACGTGATCAGCCGCAGCATGGACATGCTGGCCTGGAACCCCGGGGGTCTCGCCCTGTACGCGGGCCTGGAGGACTGGCCGGGCAAGCACCGGAACCTGGCGCGCTATCTGTTTCTGCACCCGGCTGCCCAGGACCTGTTCCCCGACTGGGACCGTCAGATCACCGGGTGCGTCGCCCGCCTGCGTGCCGTCGCCGGCACCGCCCCCGACGCGCCCGATCTGACCAACCTCGTCGGCGAACTCCTCCTCAAGAGCCCGGACTTCGCCGGTCTCTGGGAACGCTACGAAGTCACCGGACGGAAGCCCGCGCAGAAGACGTTCCAGCACCCGCAGGTCGGCACGCTCACCCTCACCTCCCAGTCCCTGCACGTGGAAGGCACCCCCGGCCAGCGCATCGGCGTCTACACCGCCGAACCCGGCACCCCCGACCATGACGCCCTGCTCCTGCTCGACATGACCGCACCGCGACCTGCGGCACGCTCCGCGTCTGCACCCAAAGCCGCCGGTCAGCAGCTGTGAGCGCCACTCCGTCAGCGGCAACTCCCGCGACTGGTGGCTTCTCAACGCCTCGCCCGACGTGAGACCACCGAACGACTACTGGTCAGGCACTCATCGTGTGCCACGAGCACTGAGATGCCACAGTTCTTGTGGGATCTCAGATCCGTCGCCGAGTCTCACGACCGATGGCCACGCGATGACCGGTCGGCCACCAATCTGAGACAGGCCCGTCGGAGCGCTCACCCTCGGGGCTGACGAAGTACCCAGTCGCGGTCGCTCGGCGTCGGCTCGGTTCGTTCGTGAAGAACACGTCCGGGGTGGACCCTTGGGGCGAAAGTGAAGTGCGCACCGTGCGCTACAGCCCGTAGCGTCCTGGGATGAGCAGCTTCAACACGCACCAGAGACGGGTCTACGACGAGAACCTGCCCACACGCGCCCGGCATACGAATTTGCGGTCTTGCCTGGTCCACTTCGCGCCCTACGGCTTCCGGGCCACGTATCACCACCTCTGCCGCAGCGCGGGGATTCCCAGGGATCTGGAGAAGGATCCGAGCTCGCTCATACGCGCCGTCGAGGAGTTGCACCACGGCCGACAGCTCTGGCTCGCGGACGAGCGTGCCTATGCCAACGATCGCCGAGCGGACAAAGCGCGTGGCTTTCGGCATGTGAAAGCAGACGGGTCCTGGCGAGGTTGGCAGCGTGGGTGGGGGAACATTGCCTACTGTCCCGAGCCGACAATTCATCCAGACGAGCCGTTGCCGGTGGTGGTCGAGCGGGTGCTCCGTTCGTCAGTCCCGCCCGCTGAAGCTCATGTGCTGACGTGCCGTGTATGCGGAGAGCGGGACAACACCAGCGTCTGGTCCGACGGCGTCTACCGGATCCATCAGCTGTGCAGGGAATGTGGGGTCAGTCTCGCGGTGCAGCCGGTAGACGTGCGCGACCCGCTGTTGGCCGCCGACCATGCCCGGCAGTGGAAGGAGATCTGGAGGCTGCGCAAGGAATCTCCTCATGGCTACCCATGCTGAGTTTCGGCATTGAGTCGGAATCACGGTGGGGTGAGAATCCGCGTTCGGCGAAGCGCGAAGGATGTGCGGCCGTAGATGCTCCTCTTGAGGAGCTTGATTCTGCAGACATGCGCTCGACGACGCCGGAGCTGTACGGGAGGGTGAGGCCGGCGGTGACGGCGTCGATGTCCTGGCGGAGGAAGCTGTCGAAGGAGCGGATCGGCCTCAGGTCGCAGCGTTCGGCCTGCCGGATCCACTCACCCAGAGGCCACGGCGGTGACGGACCAGGTTTGAACTCCCGTTCCTTGTCCGTCAGTTGCACTCGCGTCACGCAAGAAGGTCTACCGGTCCAGACCCCGCCAGGAAGGCGAATCCCACAGATTGATGCGCCCTAGCTCCGGAACGCTGATCATTCCCGGCCCCTCGCTGAAGATCGTTCGGAATGCGGCGGCATACTATAGAAACTCGCCGAAAATCCTGCTTCAGAACTCATCTTCAATTGAAGACTTTTGATCACCCGTCGGGTTCACTGGGAGCGCCCCGCACTGCCCGTGTCTGCTACGGTTCCGGCTCCGTCATCCCTGGCCCGGAGTGACGATCAGGGGCGCCGGTGACGATGCCGCTACAGCGTCCGGACGGCGGGTATCGCGCAAGCCCGGCCACCGGCGCCCCTCCACCGCAGCGACCTTCAGGCTGTGGGCGTGCGGGGCGGGACAGATCCAACTGGCAGCACGTCCGCGACGGTGCTTGCATGGAGATTGAGATATGCCCTCGTGTGAGCACCGAGGAAGGTTCATCTAGGCGCTCACCTGCCCCGGCTTTCGGCGCCCGTTCGCAGCGCACAGCAGCATGCCGGACAGGATCAGGTCCGCGCGACGCAATTCATCAACCAGAGGTGACAACCATGCCCGCGACCGCCACAAAGATCGACTCCACGTGCCATTCACCACTGTTGTTCATCGGGCGCGTGCTCTTGCGCCCGTCGACCCCGGCAGCCCTCCAGCAGTTCCCAGACGCGAAATACGTACTCGGCGTGGACATTATCGGCCCGCCCGAGTACAGGGTTGTACTGGATAACCTCATGCTGTTCCTCACCATCACGGATCCCCCCTTGAACGCGGACGGGACCGGGGTGTTCTTCGTCCAGCATGCGGATACTGGCTGGCTTTGGGGCCTCCCCGTAAGTGACGACACACCCCCAGGTATGGACGGCTGGAAAGAAGACCCGCACCAGCCGCATCAGCCCACGAGGCGACTGCGAGGCCGGAAGCTCCATGACGCGATCTGGTCGGGCGCCGCTAACGGCTCGACCTACTGGATCGGCGTGAACGGCTTGAAAGACACGCAATCTTTGTCCTTCACTGCCTACCCGATGGCAGAGAAGGCTGTCGCTACCACGAGCGGATGCACTATCCAGATGACGGGCCTCAGCATCAACGAAAATCTGAACGGGACTTGGGGCGGTTAGCCCCCAACAACCCCAGCCCGGTCAAAACAAAGACATCGCCTCAACGTTTCCGACATCTCCGGCTTCGGCCTCCACGAGCGGCAGCTGCTCGCCGGGCACCGGCAGGGGCACGATCGACAGCGAGCCGGGGCAGGACACCAGGGAATCCCCGTACGGGCGACGCCGGTCGGGCGGATCGGGCCGCCACAGCCGGCCGGCCTACTCCTCCTACGGCAACCGGGCCCACCTGCGCAGACGTGGCATCAAGGCAGTGATCCCGGAGAAGAAGGACCAGGCCGCCAGCCGGAAGAGGAAGGGCTCTGGGGGCGGTCGGCCCGTCAGTCATGACACCGGCCTCTACAACGAGAGGAACACCGTCGAGCGCCTGATCAACAAGCTCAAGGCCTGGCGAGGCATCGCCACCCGATACGACAAGACCCCAGACACGTACCTCGCCGACCTGCACCTACGCGCCTCGATGATCTGGATCAAAGACCTCACCCGGACCGCCAAACGATCACGACTCGATACGCGCCCTAGTAGTGCCTGGTCAGGTTGATATGGATGTTGGTATGTCGCGGTGGCAGGTGGGGCAGGCGCCGGTCCAGAGGGCGAGGAGTGTCTGCAGCT
>NZ_JBVHQB010000030.1:0-93012 GCF_055567635.1 Streptomyces sp. NPDC026500
GACCGGCGGCCCCTCAACGCCGAGATCCTGCACCTGCTCGAGATCGCCCTCGACGCCGTCAGGGCGACGACGAATCGCCCTGACGGCGATTCCTCCGCCCCTGCCCTGCTCCGCAGCAGCTCGCATTCACCCCCGGCCTGAAGGCCGGGGCACCCCGCAAGGAAACGAGGTGGACGGCGAAGCCGCCGTGCTGCCAGATGTCGTCGCCGTGCCCGGTGCCGGCGCCGTAGTGCGCGTCGCCGGTGTGCCGGACGGTGTAGACGAACGCACCGCCCGGCCGCAGCACCCGCCGCACCTCGGCGACCAGGGCGCGGATCTCGGCGGTGGACAGCGCCATGCACAGCAGCATGTGCGCGAACACCGCGTCCACGGAGGCGTCTGCGAGCGGCAGCGGCTCGCGCACGTCGTGCACCGCCGTGGTGACCAGATCCGCCGTGCCCTGATCGCGGGCGGCCTCGCGCAGCTGCTGCAGGCCGACCGGGCTGAAGTCGGTGGCCATCACGGTGAAGCCCTCGCGGGCGAAGTACAGCGCGTCGCGGCCGTGCCCGGCGCCCAGCTCCAGCACCTCGCGGGCGCCGGCCGCCCGGTACACGCCGACGGCGTGGACGGCCGGGTCGGACGGCTCCTCGCCGTACATCCCCGGGTGCTTGTCGTAGGTCTGCTGCCAGTGCTCGCGCTGGGACTCGGCCAGCTCCCGCTCGTGCTCCGACATTCCGATGCCCTTCTGACGTCCGGCCTTCGCCAGGGCTCCTGTGCAGGTCGGCCTAGATCCACACCGGGCTGCCGCAGCGGGCGGCCCTCACCGCCGGGACGTGCCCGGCACGAGCGGTGCGCCCGCCCCGGCGTGGACGCGGTCGCACGCGGCGCCGAGGTGTTTCGCCCTGGGGGCGAAACACCCTTTCCTGCTCCGCCATGCCGGCCGGCCTCCTCTTGTAGATGACCCGGAGACCCAATAAAAAACCGTCTAGTTTGTATATTGCGGCTGTTTGGTGTTTGCGCACCCCCTTCCAGCCGTACGACGTTCAATGAGTTGCGGAAAAGCATCGCCGGAGGGGCAGGAGTCCATGGACGGATCACATGGCGGCGTGGCCTCGGCGGGCGAAGGAGACCCCCGGTGATCCTGGTGACCGGGGGTACGGGGACGGTGGGCCGGGAACTGCTCGGGCGGCTTCCGGCCGGCCAGCGTGTTCGCATCATGGCCAGGCACCCCGCGAAGGTGACCGGGGCGGCCGCGACGGCGGAGACGGTCGCCGGGGACTACAAGGATCCGCGATCGTTGGCCAGGGCGCTGGAAGGCGTACGGACGGCGTTCCTCGTCACGACCAGCGTCGCCGGTGACGATGACGACCGGTTCGTCCGCGCGGCACAAACGGCCGGAGTGCAACGGGTGGTGAAGCTCTCCGCCGCCGCAGTGCTGGACGAGCAGGCCGACGATCTCATCACCCGTTGGCAGCGCGTCAACGAGGATCTGCTGCGCGCCTCCGGCCTGGAGTGGACCCTGCTGCGCCCACGCGCGTTCACCTCCAACGCCCTGTCGTGGGCGCCGTCCGTCCGGTCCACGCGCACCGTTCGCGCGCTGTACGGGACCTCGGGCAACGCCTGTGTGGACCCACGGGACGTCGCGGAGGTCGCCGCACGCGTCCTGACCGAGGAGGGGCACGCCGGCCGCGCCTACACGCTGACCGGACCCGAGGCCGTCACCGCGGTCGGGCAGACGGAACAGCTCGGCCGGCTGCTGGGCGTCCGGCTGCGTTTCGAGGAACTCACCCCGGACGACGCGCGCGCCGCACTCGCAAGCCGTTATCCGGCGCCGGTGGTCGAAGCGCTGCTGGAGAGCGCGGAACGCCAACGCGCAGGCGCGAAGGCCGGGGTGGAGGACACCGTCGGCACACTGACCGGCCGCCCGGCGGGCACGTTCCGTGCGTGGGCCGAGGACCATCTGGCGGCTTTCGCGCCGGGTGGGTGACCGGCAGGCGGCCCCGAGTGACATCTGCTTGCCCCGAAGAGCTGCGGCGTCCCCGGGAAAGCAGATGCCCAAGGGCGGTCACCGGAGGGGCGAGGCCATGGTCACGGTGCACCGGAACACGGTCGCCTCGCCCTGCCGGCCGGTGACGAGCACGGTCCTCGCACCCTCCTCACCCGTCCCCGGAACGAGGCACGCCTCGATCACACAGGGGGCGTCCAGCTCGACGTACCGCAGGAACTCACTGGCGACGGCGAGCGGCAGACAAGCGTGTCCCAGTGTCGCCGCCGCGGCCTGGCGGGCGGCCTCGAGGAGCAGCATGCCGGGCACGTGGTCGACCATGTGGTCGAAGAGCACGGGGTGGCGGGTGTCCACCCTCAGCTGCCATCGGTCCGGCTCGCCGATGGGGGAGAGGACCACATCCATGGGGGACATGCGCCCGACGGTCTGCGGTGGCTCCGGGGCCGTCAACGGGAGGACGTGCGCGCAGCCGGGGCCGCGGACGGCACGCAGCCGCTGGTGGACCCTGGGGGCGATGCACGTCAGCGTGCCGCCTCCGGTCGCGACGAGGTCGCCGTCGCGGTAGATCTCCACCTCGATGCGGAACCCCGTCACCTCGCCGTGGCGCTCCTTCACGTCACGGCACCTGACGTCGAGTTCGAGCGAGGCGGGAGTTCCGTTGACGCGCAGATGCGCAGGCCGTACCGCCACACTGAGATTGCTCACAAGGAAGTGGTGGCCGAACGGGACCCCGTACTCGGCGTGCGCCAGGAGCAAGCCGGTCTGACGGATCGTCTCGGCGGCGATCAACGGGTCGTGACAGCCGTCGACGTTCGTGAAGAAGCTGTGCCCGCGGGGCCACTGGGCGGCCAGGACGAAGTGGTGATCGTCCCTGCGCGCCCAGTCGGTCAGCATGACCTCGGCGACGCTCGCGCGGTGAACGAGTTCCTTTGGAACAGTACTGGTCAGAGGCTGGAAGGCGAGGGCGCCGCCCCCTGCGAGGGCTGCATGGCCCCCCAGACCCGTCATGCCGGGTATCACGCGGTTCATGCGGTACGTACTCGTAGACATGGTTCCCCCGAGCCGCCTTGGCCTGAATGTGGGTGGTGGATCTCCGAGGACATGGAAGATACATACCACCCGGTTTAATTTCTAGAAGGAATGCGAAGTTCCAATGTGCAATATGTGGACCGAGTAGTTCCAAATGCGCAGAGGGGTGCCCGTATTTCTTCATATCAACCCGAAACGGGCAAGCCGTCCGCGGTCGCGGCGCCGTGGACCACCTGCGGCCCACGGGGTGCGTGAGGGGCGCCACCCGCCTGCCTCGAGTCGCCCTCGAGCGGACTGTCCGACGGTGTCTTTTGAAAAGGAAAAAACCCTGATCAAGGTAGGTCGTCGGCGACCGGGCGAAGCGAACCGGCGGCCGTGGTCCGGGTATTGCCCCGCCGGCGGGAAGGTGCGGTGGCCGTGGACGAGGAGGCGCCGGTGGCCGGATTTCGCTGACGGCCGGATCTGCATCCCGGTGCATCGGAAAGCAGCGCCGAAGCGGCACTGGCTTCGCGGTCACTTCACGACTAAAATAGAGACCGCGTGCGCGGTTTGTTATAGTCCTCCTCGTCAACCGGGGCGGCGAAGGTCCATGAGTGAGGAGCGCAAGTCCGATCCCATGCGCCCGTGTCGCGCGGCTCGGTGGACGGCCGCGCCGACCACCCGGACACAGCTGCGGGTACGCGCCCGGTCCTCGCGAGGCCTCGCACGACCCACACGCTGGTCTGCCTTCCCGTGTGCACGCGCGGGCGCGGCAACCCGCCCCCGGCAGGACGCACGAGCAGGCACGAACGTGAGAGCCGGTCCGCGGTGCGACCGGCCGACCGCAGTCAGGGGAGATCCGTCGATGGTGAAACAGGAGCGTGCCGCGCGCACGCGCGAGTCCTTGGTGCGAGCGGCGGCCGAGGTGTTCGCACGAGACGGCTTCGCTCTGGCCTCGCTCACCTCCATCAGCAAGAGGGCCGGAGTGAGCAATGGCGCGCTGCACTTCCACTTCGAGAGCAAGCAGGCCCTGGCGCGCGGGGTCGAGGACGAGGCGGCCGCCATGCTCCGTGCGATCACCGCGTCGGCGCAGGCGGGCAGCCCCGATCCGCTGCAGCGGCTCATCGACGCCACCCATGCCCTGATGGAGCGGCTGGACCAGGACGTCGTGGTCCGGGCCGGCTTCGAGCTGGGCAGCGGCCCGCCGCGCCGCGACGGGGCCGTGGATCTGCGCGGGCAGTGGCAGAGCTGGGTCGAGGAGGTGCTCAAGGGTGCCGAGCGCGAAGGCGTTCTCGCTCAGGGGGTGTCCGCCGCCGATGCCTCGGTCACGGTGGTGGCGGCGACCGTCGGTTTCGAGCAGCTCGGCGCGGACGACCGTACGTGGACGTCGGCGGAGACGCTGGTGCAGTTCTGGGATCTGCTGCTGCCCCGGCTGGCCTCGGCCGACGTCCTGAGCGGGCTGAAGCCCGGTGGTACGACGGCTGCGGCGCCCCGCCGGGGATAAACAGCATGTGGGCTGTTATGGGTTCGCGAACTGCCTTGTCTGCTGATCGGACAGGACGGTTTGACGGCATCCCCGTCGCGGCGATCGCCTGCCACCACGCCGAACTGCTCGAACAACCCGTCCCCGCAAACGCATCGGGACGGGCGTTGGCGAGGACCGGGAGGTCGAGAGCTCCGGCTGAGGAGGTGGCTCGGCATTCAGCGCAGCAGAGCCACAACGCTCTCTCGAACGCGTCGAACAAAGCTCGGCCATCAGCCTCGATGGGGACATCGCGACGCACGGACAGACGTGAGGTCCAGCCGCCCAGGGCCGAGCCTCTTGACGTCGACATGCGCCGACTCGCCTGGCCGGGCACGTCCGTAGCGGCGTATGACGCGGCCCGTCGTCTGCTCCGGGTGTGTCAGGCGGGCCAGGCGGCGGCGGGTCAGGACGCGGACCTTGATGATCCGGCGTTCGGTGCGAGCCGGGGTGCGGCACGGGCCGGTGTGTGGACGGTTGGCCAGGTCGCTCCTTTAGCCTCGCCGTGGGCGCGGTAGCGGTCGGCCTGCGTGCGGCGACCCGCGGGACGTCGCGGCCGCGGCCGTGGGCGTGCTGACCGAGGACGGGCGCGAAGGGCGGGTCCCCACCCCGACCGGACCCGGGCCGATCGGCGCGCTCGAGCGGACGGAACGGCTCGGCCGGCTGCTCGGCAACCCCTGCGCTTCGGGGAACTGTCCCGGCCCGCGTCCTGCCGGCGAAGCGTCATCCCGCGGCCGTCGTCGAGGCGTTGCCGGCCGCGGCGGGACGCCGGCGTGCGGGGGGCAAGGCGTGCGGGGAGGCCACCGCCGGCCGCCTGACCGGCCGTCCGGCCCCGTCCTCGCCCTTCGCGGACCTGGGCCGAGGACCACCTCGCGGCATTCGGCGCCGTGCCGCGGCAGAGGGGGGCCGTGGCTGTCCGAGGACCGGGCGGGCGCGCCGCGCCCTCCGGCCGTGGCGGGGAGGGGAAGGTCCCCGGGGCGCTCCTTCTTCGCGCGGTCAGTCGAACGGGGCGGCCCGCAGGGTCGAGGTGAACACGGGCCGGCCCTCCTGGCGGCCCGTGACGAGAACCGTCTCCGGGTCCTCGGGCGCGGCCTTGGGCAGGCGCAGGGCGTCGATCAGGCAGGGCAGGTCCAGCTCCACGTACCTCATGAATGCGCAGTCGAGGCCGAGCGGCAGGATCGAGGGTCTGTCCAGGACCGCGGTCGCCGCCTGGCGGGCGGCCTCGAGGAGCACCATGCCCGGAGCGTGGTCGACCTGGTGGTCGAAGAGGGTGGGGTGGCAGGTGTCCACGCGCAGTTGCCAGCGGTCCGGCTCGCCGGTGGGGGAGAGGACCACGTCGGTGGGTGAGCAGCGCCCCACGGCGGCCGGGGCCACCGGAGCCGTCGGCGGGAGGGGGCGGTCCCCGGCGTCGAGGACGCGCTGCGGACGCAGCCGCCGGTACACGGCCGGAGTGATGGTGCTGAAGGAGATCCGTCCCGACGCGGCGAGCCGCCTCTCGCGCAGCACCCTGGTCTCGACACACATGCCGGCCAGCCGGTGGCCTCGCTTTTTGATCTGCGAACAGGTGACGTCGAGGTCCAGTGCGGCGGGCGTCCCGCCGACCTGTATCTCCTCGGGACGCACTGTGAAGGTCAGCTCGTCCAGCAGGAACTGGTGGGCGATGGGAACGCCGAACTCGGCGTGGGCGAGCAGGGCACCGGCCTGGCAGATCGTTTCAGCGGCGATCAGCGGGTCGTGGTGGGTTCCGTTCACGGGAGTGAAGAAGCTGTGGCCCCGCGGCCATTGGGCGGTCATCGCGAAGTGGGCGTCACCCAGGCGCTGCCAGCCGGTGAGCACGACCTCGGCGACGGCTGCCCGGTGCACCAGTTCCCTGGGGACCGTGGTGGTCAGGTGCCCGTGAAGCGGTTTGGCCGACCGGAAAGGTGACTGAGCGGTTTGCGTCGTCGTGTGCTCGATCGACGGACCTTCGAACCGGAACGTGCTCGCGGTCATCGCTCCCCCTGAACGAGATCGGAGATGGCTGTGGAGGAAAAATAGGGGGCAACCGGTTTGATTTCTAGAGGAATCGGAGCCTCCGTACGGGATCGTTCGCCGTCGCCGCCCGCGGTCGGTGGCACTGCTGTGCGCAGCCCGCCCCTTCTCCGGCGTTTCTCCGGCTCACAGCGTGGGTGGCGGTCCGGGCCGCCCGCTCCGGCGCCTCTTGAGCGGTACTGAAGTGCCTCTGCAGCGCGGTGCCGGACGGTGGCCGGAACCGAGAGGAGCGGACATGGGTGAAGCGGACGTCCCACCCCTCGCGCTGCGGGTCGAGCGCGGACGGGCCGACGATGACGAACTCGCCGCGGTGGCCGTCGTGCTGTGCTCACTGCTGGCCGGGCGGACGGCGGTGACCTGTGAGCAGGAGCCGCTTCCCGCCGTCCCGTCGTGGCGCCGTCCCGAGGACCCCGGCGGCGAGTGGCGTTCCCCGTACGGCTGGCGATAGAGCCATGAGCGCCGGCCGCGAATCGGCAGGCGCTTTTTCCAACGCTGATTCACGCGCGTGCCAGCCCTCACCTCACGTAAACCGCATCGCGGTTTGTTGACTGGGTGCAGTCCGGCCGCGCTCATGAGGGAGGCAGGCACAGTGACAGTCCTCAATGACATTCTCCAAGTGACCGCCGAGCCTTCGGACGCGCGCGGCCGGGTGGCGGAACTGCAGGCGATCCGTGCGGAGGCGCTGCGCGGCCCCAGCGAGAAGGCGACCGAGGCGCAGCACGCCAAGGGCAAGCTGACCGCCCGGGAGCGCATCGAGCTGCTGCTGGACGCGGGCTCGTTCCAGGAGGTCGAGCAGCTGCGCCGGCACCGGGCGACCGGCTTCGGCCTGGAGGCCAAGAGGCCGTACACCGACGGTGTCATCACCGGCTGGGGCACGGTCGAGGGCCGCACGGTCTTCGTCTACGCCCATGACTTCCGCATCTTCGGCGGCGCGCTGGGCGAGGCCCACGCCACGAAGATCCACAAGATCATGGACATGGCCATCGCGGCCGGCGCGCCGCTGGTGTCCCTGAACGACGGCGCCGGCGCCCGTATCCAGGAGGGCGTCTCGGCGCTGGCCGGCTACGGCGGCATCTTCCAGCGCAACACCAAGGCCTCCGGGGTCATCCCGCAGATCTCGGTGATGCTGGGCCCGTGCGCCGGTGGCGCGGCCTACTCCCCGGCGCTGACGGACTTCGTGTTCATGGTCCGCGAGACCTCGCAGATGTTCATCACGGGCCCGGACGTGGTCCGTGCGGTGACCGGCGAGGAGATCACCCAGAACGGCCTCGGCGGCGCTGACGTGCACGCCGGCACCTCGGGCGTGGCGCACTTCGCGTACGACGACGAGGAGACCTGCATCCTTGAGGTCCGCTACCTGCTCTCCATGCTTCCGCAGAACAACCGCGAGTACCCGCCGTGTGTGACGTGCACGGATCCCCGGACCCGGCGCAGCGAGGTGCTGCTGGACCTGGTTCCGGCCGATGGCAACCGCCCGTACGACATGGCCAAGGTGATCGAGGAGCTCGTCGACGACGGCGACTACCTGGAGGTCCACGAGCGCTGGGCGCGCAACATCATTTGCGCCCTGGGGCGGCTGGGCGGCCAGGTGGTCGCCCTGGTGGCCAATCAGCCGCAGTCGCTGGCCGGTGTGCTCGACATCGAGGCCTCGGAGAAGGCCGCGCGGTTCGTCCAGATGTGCGACGCCTTCAACATCCCGATCATCACGCTGCTGGACGTGCCCGGCTTCCTGCCCGGTGTCGGCCAGGAGCACGGCGGCATCATCCGCCACGGCGCCAAGCTGCTGTACGCGTACTGCAACGCCACCGTCCCGCGGATATCGCTGATCCTGCGCAAGGCCTACGGCGGCGCCTACATCGTCATGGACTCCCAGTCCATCGGCGCCGACCTGACCTACGCGTGGCCCACCAACGAGATCGCGGTGATGGGCGCCGAGGGCGCCGCCAACGTCATCTTCCGCAAGCAGATCGCCGAGGCCGAAGACCCCGAGGCCATGCGCGAGCGCATGGTCAAGGAGTACAAGGCCGAGCTGATGCACCCCTATTACGCCGCTGAGCGCGGCCTGGTCGACGATGTCATCGACCCGGCCCGGACCCGCGAGGTCCTCATCAACTCGCTGGCGATGCTCCGCAGCAAACACGCAGACCTGCCCTCTCGCAAGCACGGCAATCCCCCGCAGTAACGGAGCACTCGATGGCCGAACAAGAACGTGCGGTGCGAACGCGGGAGAGGCTGATCGGATCCGCCGCCGAGACCTTCTACCGCGAGGGCTTCGCGGTGGCGTCCCTCTCCGTGATCAGCGCACAGGCCGGAGTGAGCAGCGGAGCGCTGCATTTCCACCCTTGCTTTTCGGGCAGGGTGCCCGGTCCTTCAGGGCCGGGGTGAACCCCGGCTGCCCATGCACCGCGTTTCAGCAGGTGAGGGCAGGTGCGGCAGATGGCCCCTGCTCTTCGCGAAGACGCGAGGGGCCGGGGCCGCTTGCGTGCGGCAGTGGGGAAGGTTTCGGACATGTCGTGGTGACCCTCCTTCGCCGGTGTTCGGCTGGATCGGTGCGCCGACTTGCCTGGAAATGCAGGTCAATTGGCGCCCGGATGGGAGCAGTTGGGGTGGTCATGGAGTCAATGAGCGGCTGGAAATGGTCTGCCGGACCCTCCAGGTGGGCATCTGAGATTGACAAACCGACCGTGCTGTTTTTTTATCAAGGGGTCCGGTTGGCTGCACACCCGGGCCCCGGCAGCGGGAAACGCGGGAAACGCGCAGGCCGGGAACGGCTCCAGGCGACCTTTGGGGAAAACGTGGACATCGAAGTGCTTGGTGCGCTGTCCGTTCATGAAAACGGGGTGTCGATCACGCTGACGGCACCCAAGCCGCGGCAGGTCCTGGCCCTGCTCGCGCTCCACGCCGACCATGCGGTCCCTGTGGCCACGCTGATCGAGGAGTTGTGGGAGCAGAACCCGCCGCGCAGTGCGCGCACCACGTTGCAGACGTACGTCCTGCAACTGCGCGAGCTCATCGGCGTGGCACTGGCGTACGGCGAGAACGAGCGCTGCACCCCGAAGGACATTCTGGCCACTCTCCCCGGCGGCTACCGCCTGGAGACCCGTGGCGGAAGCGTCGACTACCGGGAGTTCGAGCGCAGGGCCGGTGCCGGCTACCGGGCGATGGACGCCGACGACTACCAGGGCGCCGCGCGCCGGCTGGCGGACGCGCTCTCGCTGTGGACCGGTCCCGCGCTCACCGACGTACAGGCCGGGAGCCGGATCGAGACGGAGGTCAGGCGCCTGGAGGAGCTGCGCCTGTGCGCGCTCGACCAGCGCATCGAGGCGGATCTGCGCCTGGGCCGCCACCGCGAGCTGCTGTCGGAGCTGACCGTCCTGGTCAAGCAGTACCGCCTGCACGAGAGCCTGCACGGTCAGTTCATGCTGGCGCTGCACCGCTCGGGCCGACGCGGCGAGGCGCTCAACGTCTACCAGCGGCTGCGCACCATGCTCGTCTCCGAGTTGGGCCTTGAGCCCTCGGCCGCGCTGAGCAGGCTGCAGCGCTCCATCCTGATGGCGCACCCCGAGAGTGCGGCCCCGCCCAAGGCGACTCTCCCGGTGACCGCTCCGGCGGGGGCCGGCGGCGGGCGGCTCGTGGCGCGGACGAACTGACCGCCCTGGCCTCGCGGCAGCCGGCGGCATGACCACTGAAGCCCTTCTCCCGACCCCTCGAACGAGGGGTCGGGAGAAGGACTTCAGTGCTGTGTACGGGGCGTCGAGGGCGGCCGTCAGCGGCTCGCCGCGCGGTCCGTGGCCAGCTGCTCGAAGCGGTCGGCCAGTTCTCGCTGCTGCCGGCTCAGGACCTCGATCTGGTGGCGCAGCCGGGCCACCTCGGCGCCCAGCGGGTGCAGGCCCGCCGCCCCTTCCGTTTCTCCGGTTTCTCCGGGTGCCGGGTCCTGCCGGTGGCGGATCGACTCCATACGGCCGCGCAGTACGGGCCCTGGCTCCACTCCGAGGTCGTGTACGAGCCGGCGTCGCGCCCGGTCGTAGACGCCCAGTGCCTCGGCCTGGCGCCCGCACTGGTACAGCGCGGTCATGAGCAGCTCGTAGAACCGTTCACGTAGCGGGTGAGAGGCCGTCAGCTCCGCCAGCTCGCCGGCGACCTCCCCGGCCCGGCCGGCCCGCAGGCAGGCGTCGTACAGCGTCTCCAGGGTGATCAGCCGGCTCTCCTCCAGCAGCGATGCCTCGGTCGAGCAGATGGTGCCGCGGCCCGCGCCCTCCAGTGCGGGGCCGCGCCACAGCGCCAGCGCCTCGCGCAGGACCTCGGCCGAACGGGCCGGGTCGGTGGCGGCCAGCGAGCGGCCCCGGGCCGTGAGGTGGTGGAAGCGCTGGGCGTCGGTGCCGGCCCGGCCCAGGCGCAGTACGTAGCCCAGCGGGCGGGTCACGAGCCACTCGTGGTGGCTCTCGCCGGAACCGGAACCGGAACCGGGTGCGAGGACGGGCAGCAGCCGGCGCAGCCGGGCGATATGGGTCTGGAGGGCATTGGCGGCGTTGGCGGGCGGATGTTCACCCCACAATTCGTCGACGAGCCGGTCCGGGGAAACGACCTGGCCGGCCTTCACGACGAGCGTACCCAAAAGGGCGCGCTGCTTGGCGCCGGCCGGTGTGATCCGCATATCGGCGCGCTCGCCGAAGACCTGGACGGGACCCAGGATCCCAAACTCCATCTCATCCTCGCACGGGGAGAGTCGGCAAGTACGCGGCCGCAGATCCGTATTCGGCATTCACTCAGAAACGGCCGCGGACAGATCCTTTCGCTCTTACCGGACTCTAGGCGCTTCTCGGCGCCGGTGGAGGATTTATCAGCCGTACGCGGGGAGTCGTGGAGTGTTCCTTGAGGGGGATTCAGGTGCCTCGCGTTTTCACGGCTGGTCGCCGGTCAGGTCCGGAAAGCCCACCTGCACCCCGCGCCGATGCCAGGCGCTCAGCAGCCGCAGCAGGGTCTTCGGATCGGGCAGGCCCTGCAGCCCGGGCGGGCCTGCAGCACGGGCTGCAGGGCCTGCGGCCCGGTCCCGGGCGAGTCGGTTCAGCAGCCCGCGGGTGAGCGGGTCGGCGCTGCGCGCCGTCGAATCCGTTGCCATGGCCGGAAACCTAACAGCGCCGCCTAGGGCGCCGGAAGAGAACTCGGGCGGCCGATACGGGCCTTTACATGACACGTCGGTGTTTTCTCGGCGCTATGTCGGCTGCCTGTGCGCCGGGTCCGGCGGCCCCATTGGAAGGTCGCTCAAGACGCACTCAATTTCTGCATATGCGACGGTCGGGGGAGGATATGGTGCCACTCGTCCGCCGTCGACGGAAAAGACAAGAAGGGCCGGAAGGCGACACTATTGAAAGCTCGAACACCGACTTGTTGCCGAAGTCGGCCGGCAAAGCGCGGAGGGGAATCATGAAGATCAAGGTGCTGGGTCCGTTGAATGTCGAAGTCAACGGTATATCGGTCGTCCCGACTGCGGGCAAGCCGCGCCAGATCCTGGCGCTGCTCGCGCTCTACCCGGGCAGGGTGGTGCCCGTGTCCACGCTGATGGAAGAGATCTGGGGCACCCACCTGCCACAGAGCGCGCTGACCACGCTTCAGACCTACATCCTCCAGCTGCGTCGCCGACTGGGCACCGCCATGGGCCCGGACGCGCCCGGCTCGGCCAAGGACGTGCTCGCCACCCGGTACGGCGGCTACCTGCTCCAGATCCCGGCCGAGGCGGTCGACGTGCGCGCGTACGAGTGCCTGGTGGCGGAGGGGCAGCAGGCGCACGAGGACGGCGAGGACGCCCGGGTGGCCAAGTGTCTGCGCGCGGCACTGGACCTGTGGGAGGGGCCCGTGCTGGTGGACGTACGCGTCGGCCCGATCCTCGACATCGAGGTGATGCGGCTGGAGGAGAGCCGCCTCGTGGCCCGCGAGCGCCGCATCGACGCCGACCTGCGGCTGGGCCGGCACATCGAACTCATCGCCGAGCTCACCGACCTGATCGCCCGCCACCCCCAGCACGAAGGGCTGCACTCGCAGGCGATGGTCGCGCTCTACCGGTCGGGCCGGCAGGCCAGCGCGCTCGACGTCTACCGCCGGATGCGCCAGCGGCTGATCGCCGAGCTCGGCGTGGAGCCCTCGCCGCAACTCCAGCGGCTGCACCAGGCGATGCTCGCCGTCGACCCGCGCCTGGACGTGGCCAGCGGGCCGCGGCGCACCTCGACCTTCGATCTGTACGCAGCCTGAATCGAGCACCACTCAAGCCACACAGGTGACGCTCGGGCCGCGGCGGCGCCGTACGACGAACGTTTCCGCACAGCTTCCCTGAGGAGGGCGACCGATGGCTTCGCTGACGGCGGTAGAGGGGGCGGTGGGGCGGCGGGTACGGCTCCACTGCCTTGCCCACGCGGGCGCGGGGGTGGCCAGCTACCGTCGCTGGCCCGTCGCGGCCGGGCCGGGCGTGGACGTCGCGGCGCTGGTGCTGCCGGGCCGTGACAGCCGGCGGCGGGAGCCGCGCATCACCGAGCGCGCAGGACTCCTGGCGGATCTGCTGCCTCCGCTGCTGGAGGCGGCCCGGTCCGGACCGTACGCGCTGTACGGCCACAGTCTGGGCGCCCTGGTGGCGTACACGCTCACCCGGGCGCTGGCGGACGCCGGGGTGCCGCCGCCCCTGTTCCTCGCGGTGGGCGCCTGCCTGCCCCCGCACGCCAGTGCCGCCTTGGTGGCCGCGGCGGAACACTCCGACGAACTGCTGCTGCCCCTCCTGGGTGAGCTCGGCTCGCTGCCCAAGGGAGCAGCCGCCCACCCCGGCGGGCTATGGCACCGCAGTGTGCTGCCTGTCCTGCGCGACGACCTGCGCCTGGCCCGAGCACTGCGCCAGGCGGCCCTGGACCCCGTCACCGGCGGATCCGTGGACTTGCCCCTGCTCGTCTTCGCGGGCAGTGACGATCCGCTCGCCGTGCCCGCCGCCCTTGAAGAGTGGCGGCAGTGGACCACCGGTCCGATCACCGTACGCACCGTCGACGGCGACCACTTCTTCGCGGGCGCGGACGTACTGCCGGCCCTGGTCGGCGAGGCCTGCCGCGAGTACGAGGCGGCGGATGCCGCCGGGACCGCGGCGAGCGCGAGCGCGGGGGGTGTGCGGTGAAGCGCGTGGTCATCACCGGGGTCGGCGTGGTGGCCCCCGGAGCCGTCGGCACCGCCAACTTCTGGTCCCTGCTGACCTCGGGCCGTACCGCCACCCGGGGCGTCACCCTCTTCGACGCCGCCAGCTACCGCTCGCAGGTCGCCGCCGAGGTCGACTTCGACGCCGCCGCGCACGGCTTCACCCTCGCCGACACCGAACGCATGGACCGGGCCGCCCAGTTCGCGCTGGTCAGCGCCCGGGAGGCGGTGGCCGACAGTGGCCTGCACGCCGTACTGGCCGCAGGGAACCGGCTGCGCACCGGGGTCAGTCTGGGCAACGCGGCAGGCTGCACCACCGGGCTCGCCACCCAGTACGCGCTGCTGAGCGACTTCGGCAGCACCTGGACCGTCGACCACTCCCGGGCCGCCGAGTGCCTCTACGACTACTTCGTGCCCAGCTCGCTGGCGGCCGCCGTGGCCCGCGACAGCGGCGCGCAGGGCCCGGTCAGCCTGGTCTCCAGCGGCTGCACCTCGGGCCTGGACGCGATCGGGCACGCCGCCGAGCTGATCCGCGAGGGCAGCGCCGACGTGATGATCGCGGGCGGGGCGGAGGCACCGATCTCTCCCATCGCCATGGCCTGCTTCGACCGCATCCGCCTCACCAGCCCCCGCAACGAGGACCCCGCCACCGCCTCGCGCCCCTTCGACCGCACCCGCGACGGCTTCGTGCTCGGCGAGGGCGCGGCCGTGGTGATCCTGGAGGAGTTGGAGCACGCGCGCCGCCGGGGCGCCCACGCGTACGCGGAGCTGTCCGGCTTCGCCTCGTACAGCAGCGCGCACCACATGACGGGGCTGCGGCCGGGCGGCCAGGAAATGGCCGACGCCATCCGGGCGGCACTCGACGAGGCGCGGCTGAACCCGGTCGACGTGGACTACATCAACGCGCACGGGGCCGGCACCCTGCACAACGACCGGCATGAGACGCACGCCTTCAAGCGGGGACTGGGCGACCACGCCCGGTGCGTCCCGGTCAGCTCCATCAAATCGATGATCGGACACGCGCTCGGCGCCGCCGGAGCCCTGGACGTGGTGGCCAGCGTGCTGGCCATCAAGCACAGTACGGTGCCGCCGACCGCCAACCTGCACGAGCCCGACCCGACCTGCGACCTGGACTACACACCGCTGTTCGCCCGCGAGCAGCGCACCAGTACGGTGCTCAGCGTCGCCAGCGGCTTCGGCGGCTTTCACGCCGCCACCGTGCTGACCCGGCCCCGGCTGCGGGAGATGGCATGAGCGGCGTCAACAGCGCGAGCGGGGGCGTGCGCAGCCGGGCCCGGGTGCTGGTCACCGGCATCGGCGTGGCCGCGCCCAACGGGCTGGGTACCGAGGCCTGGTGGAGCGCCATGCTGGAGGGCCGCAGCGGCATCGTCCCGATCACCCGCTTCGACGCCTCCGGCTACCCGGTGCGGATCGCGGGCGAGATCCGCGGCTTCGTCGACGAGGACCACATCCCCAGCCGCCTGCTCCCCTCCACCGACCGGGTAACCCGCCTGAGCCTGGTCGCGGCCAAGGAGGCCCTGGGGGACTCGGGGGCCGACCCGGCCGCGCTGCCCGGCTACCGGGCGGGCGTGATCACGGCCAGCTCCGCAGGCGGCACCGAGTTCGGCCAGCGAGGGCTGGAGGCATTGTGGGGCAAGGGCGCCCAGTACGTCAGCGCGTACCAGTCCTTCGCCTGGTTCCACGCGGCGGGAACCGCCGAGATCTCCATCCGGCATACGCTGCGCGGCCCCGCCTCCGCCATGGTCAGCGAGCAGGCGGGCGGGATCGACACGCTCGCCCGCGCCCGGCGCGAGATCCGCAAGGGCGTGGGCCTCATGGTGACCGGAGGCGTCGACTCGGCGCTGTGCCCCTGGGGCTGGGCCGCGCACCTGGCAGACGGCCGGCTGAGCACCGACCCCGATCCGGCGCGGGCCTACCGGCCCTTCGACGCGGAGGCCCGCGGCCATGTCGTGGGTGAGGGCGGCGCGCTGCTGGTGCTGGAGGACGCGGCGGCCGCCACCGCGCGCGGCGTCAGCGGGTACGCCGTGGTGGCCGGGTACGCGGCGACCTTCGACGGCGAGCCCGGGGAGGAGCGGCTCAAGGAGGCGGCCGAACTCGCTCTGGCTGATGCCCGGGTGAGACTGGACCAGGTGGACGTGGTGTTCGCCGACGGAGCCGGGGAGCGGGCCGCCGACCGGGCCGAGGCCGAGGCGCTGGCCGCGCTGTTCGGGCCGCGCGGGGTGCCGGTGACCGCGCCGAAGTCGATGACGGGCCGGCTGGGCGCCGGGGGTTCCTCACTGGACCTGGCGGCGGCGGCGCTCGCGCTGCGCGACAAGGTGGTGCCCCCGACCACCGGGACGCGGCGGGTCGCCGCGGACTGCCCGCTGGATCTGGTGACGGGCGCGGCGCGGGAGCTGCCCGGGCTGCGGACCGTGCTGGTGCTGGCGCGGGGGAGGGGCGGCTTCAACTCGGCCGCGGTGTTGCGGGCGGCCGATGCCTGAGCCGGCCTGCGGAACGGTGGGCAGGCCGGTTGTTCGCAGACCGGCGGCTCGACGGACCGGCGCCGCGGGGACCGCACGCGCCGGAGAGGGAGAACGTATGGACCGCTTCGGACCGGCTGAGCGCCTGCTGCTGCACGTCCGCGTTCCCGCTGCCGAGCCACTCGTTCTCGCGCCGGGCTTCGGTGAGCTGCCGGCACTGCTCAGCGAAACCGGGCGCGGCCTTGCGCCACCTGCGCCAATGCGCATGCTGCTCGACGGCCAGGTTCCACACGTACCGGGCGTGCGCGCAGTGCAGCAGCATCTGCTGCTCCTGCGCACTCGTGGGGTACATGCGGAACTTCGCCATGCCGTCACGGTAATAGCGCGATAACGCCATACCGGCGGAATGTTCAAATTCACGCTTCGCATCCCCAAAGAACTCCACGCCCGGCTCACCGCTCAAGCCCCCGCCGACCGGCGGCCCCTCAACGCCGAGATCCTGCACCTGCTCGAGATCGCCCTCGACGCCGTCAGGGCGACGACGAATCGCCCTGACGGCGATGCCTCTGCCCCTGCCCTGCTCCGCAGCAGCTCGCATTCACCCCCGGCCTGAAGGCCGGGGCACCCCGCAAGGAAACGAGGTGGAGAGCGCGCTGGCCGCGGGCTTCGGGGCCGGCTGGGCGTACCAGGAGGAAGCGTGAGCCCTGTTGCGCCGTGCCGCGGATGAGGAGAACGGGGCCGAGTGCTTTCTCGGCGCGGTCCTCGCGGGGGCCGCGGAAGTCTTGGACACCCCGGCGGCGCGCAGCCCGAAGCCGCCCACCAGGACGGGGGTGGCCGGGTGGGCGGCGGTCACGAGCCGGGCCGGGGAAGGGGAGCTGCCCCGGGACGCCGGAGGCGTTGTCCGTCAGGTCGACGCCGCCTGAGCTTCCGCCCGGAGAGTCTCGGCGGCCGGGCTCGAGGACGGCTCAAGAGGCGGGGGCTCGAACCCTCCCGCGAGACCGGCGTACGTCCAAAAGGGGAGGCCGGGCCTTCGGATCGAGGCGGACGCAGCGGGTGGCTGGAGCCGCGCTCCAGTCAAGCCCGTGCGGTCTGCGAGCGGTTCCGGACAGTGTCGTGGGTACGGCCGTCAGCCCAGCGCCGCACGACAAGGTCTGTCGGCGGCCCTCAGCGGCAGGCGGACGGGTTCGCCGGTGCGAGGTCACCGGCGCAGTGATGGCACCGTGCCGGGCGGAGGTCGGAGTCCCGCCGCAGCCCGGACGCCGCCGGTCGGAGCCGGCCGGCGTACCAATGAGGAGGGTGTGGAAGATGTCGGATGCGCGTGTGCACCGCACGGTCCACGAAGTGATCGCGGCGGCCCCGGCCGGAGTGATGTACGGGCTGATCGCGGACGCCACCCGGTGGCCGTTGTTCTTCCAGCCCTGTGTCCATGTCGAGCAGCTCGACTTCGACGGGAAGCGGGAGCGGCTGCGCATGTGGGTCACCGCGGGCGAGACCGTCAAGTCCTGGGTGTCCAGCCGGCACCTGGACGTGGAGCGGCTGCGCGTGGAGTTCACCCATGACCTGCCTGCCGCGCCCACGCGGTCCATGAGCGGCGTGTGGACGGTGGTGCCGCTGGGTGAGTACGCCGCCAAGGTGATCCTGCAGCACTCCTTCACCGTCGCCCGGGACGTGCCGGCGGACGTGGCCTGGGTCGAGCAGGTCACCCGCGACAACAGCCGCGCCCAGCTGGACCGGCTGGCCGAGCTCGCCGAGCGCTGGACGCGTCTGGACGACCTGGTGTGGTCCTTCGAGGACACCGTACGGGTCGACGCCCCCGGCGAGCCGGTGTTCGACTTCCTGTACCGGGCGCGGGACTGGCCCGCCGGCCTCCCGCACGTCAACCGGGTCGACCTGGTCGAGGACGAGCCGGGAGTACAGCTGATGTCCATGGGCAGCCTGTCCGTCGACGGCGGCGCGCACAGCACCGAATCGGTGCGCATCTGCTTCCCGGGCACCCAGCGCATCTGCTACAAGCAGACCCGGACCTCGCCCCTGCTGACCGCGCATACCGGCGAGTGGTCGATCGAGCCCGACGGGTCCGGGGTGAACCTGACGGCCCGGCACAGCGTGCTGCTGTGCGAGGAGAACATGGAGAGCGTGCTGGGCGAGGGCACCGACGCGGTGGCCGCCGGCCGGCACGTGCGCGAGGCGATGGGCCAGGCAGGCCTGTCCGTACTGCGCCACGCCGCGCAGTACGCCATCGACTCGATCCGTGTCCTGTGACCGCGGTCCAGGACACCATGGTCCCCGCACGGGACGAAGGTGAGGCGGCGCCCGCCACCGCGTCCGAGCGCGCCGCCCGGCTGGAGGCGGCCCTCGGCGACCCCCTTGATCCGGACAACCCGCACGGACACCTGGCGCTGCTGCGCGCCGACGAGGCCCGCGACGCGCCGGCGGCCACCGAGGCACTGCTCGCCGAGGCGGGCCTGGGCGCCGAGTTCGTCCCGTACGACCTCGGCGGCCGGCTCACCGATCTGGAGGAACTCGCGCGGGTACTGCGCCCGTTGTTCCGCCGCGATCTCGCGCTCGGCTACGGATTCGGCATCACCTCGCTCTTCGCCGCCTGCGCGGTGTGGACCGCGGGGGACGAGCCGCAGCGCCGGGCGCTGGCCGCGCACCTCCTCGACGGAGGCCGGGTCACGATCGTGCACCGCGAGGTGGCGCACGCCAACGCGATTCTGCGCAACGAGGTCGAGGCGGAGCCCGGTCCGGACGGCGGCTGGGTGCTCAACGGGCACAAGGACGCGGTCATCAACGCCCACCGCGCCGAGGCCTTCGTCGTGTACGCGCGCACCGCGCGCGAGGAGGGTCCGCGCAGCCACTCCGTGCTGCTGCTCGGCCCCGAGCCGCCCGCCTTTGGCGAGGTGCGCAGGCTGGGCAGGGTCGAGATGCCGGGCATGCGCGGCGCTCACTTCTCCGGACTCGAATTCGCCGATGTGGCCGCGGGGCCCGAGGCGCTGGTCGGCGAGGTCGGCGAAGGGGTGTCGCTGGCGCTGCGCAGCTTCCAGATCAGCCACTGTCTGATTCCGGGCGTGGTGCTGGCCGGCGTGGACAGCGTGCTGCGCCAGGCGGTGCGCGCGGCCGTGGAGAACCGGCCCGACGGATGGCCTGCCCGCCGGTGGCAAAAGGTGCTCGCCGGGGTCTTCGCGGACCTGCTGGCCTGCGACAGCATGGCCGTCACCGGGCTGCGGGCGATGAGCCTGCTGCCGGAGGACTCGTACCTGCTGGCCGCCGCGGTCAAGTACACGATGCCGGACCTGCTGCGTGAGGACCTGGAGGAGCTGGCGACCGTGCTCGGCGCCCGCGGGTACGACCGCGGGCCGCTGCACGGCGGCTTTCAGAAGCTCGTACGGGACCTGCCGGTGGCCGGTCTCGGACACGCGGGGACGGCCGTATGCCAGGCGGTGCTGGTGCCGCAGCTGCCGGCGCTGGCGCGCACGGCGTGGTTCCGTACACCGGAGCCGCCGGCGGGGCTGTTCGAACCGGGGGCGCCGTTGCCCCCGTTCGACCACCGGCGCCTCGCGCACTCCGGTACGGACGACCTGCTGACGGCGACTCTGGTCGGCGCGGCGGGCCGGCTGGCGAAGGGGCGCTCCGGGTACGCCGACGGGTCGCCGCACGCGGTGCTGGCGGGGCTCGCGCAGGCGTTCGTGGCGGAGCTGCGGGTGCTGAGGGCGCGGTGCGCCGCGTTGAGCGCGCCGGTCGGCGGCACCGGATTCGATGCGCAGGCCTGCGCGCTGGCCGACCGGTACGCGCTGGTGCTCGCGGCGGCGGCGGTACTCGGCATGTGGGAGGGGCAGGCCGGGACCGGATCGTTCCTGGAGGAGCCCGCCTGGGCCCTGCTCGCGCTGAGCCGGATCGCGCGGCGGCTGGGGGCGGTGGTGCCGAACCTTCCCGAGAGCGTGGTGGGCTCGGTGCTCGGTGAGGTGCTGGAGCGGTGCCGGGAGGGGCGGAGCCTCGACCTGTACGGGACGGCGCTGGCGGGCTGAGGCGTGCGGTGACCTCGCCCGCCCGCCTTCGGGTCACGGCACCGGAGACGTGTCGGGGCGGTGGACGAACGCCTCGGCCAGATCGCCGTCCGCCTCGCGGGACCGGGACGGACGGCACTACACGCAGGAGACGACGATGGACCAGGTGAGATGCGCCGCCCCCCTTCGTGTGCCGCGGCCGCACGGTCCGTGGCACGGGGTGAAGGAGAACCTGACCGGGCTCGGCAACGCGGTGGTCCACACGACCTGGAGCGAATGGCTGCCCAGCGTGCTGACCACACCCCGGCTGCGCGAGCTGCTCGGGCCGGACTGGGACCGCTACCGGCGTACCCCCGACGCCACCGTGCGCTACCGCTTCGCGGCCGCCCGGCTGCTCATCAAGTACACGGCGGCGGCGGCGCTCGGCATCCCGCCGGAGTACCTCGACCTGGCCTACCGGCTGGGAGGGCGCCCCTATCTGCGCGGCTTCGACCAGATCGAGCTGAGCCTGTCCCACACCGGCGACCTGATCGCCGTCGGGCTGAGCCGCACGGGCCGGATCGGCGTGGACGTGGAGCTGGCCAGCCGCAACGTACGGCTGGACCTGCTGGAGGCGCAGATCCTGACCCCGGCCGAGGCGGCGGAGATCGCCGGGTTGCCGGAGGCGGAGCGGGTCCCGTACGCGCTGAAGCTGTGGACCCTCAAAGAGGCGTACAGCAAGGCGCTCGGGCAGGGGCTGCGGCTGGGCTTCAAGGAGTTCGGCTTCAAGGAGTCCGGCTTGACGGGCGCGCGGCTGCACGCCGCGGACGGCAGCGCGGCGACCCGGGGGGAGTGGGGCTTCGCCACGCACCCGGTGATGGGCCGCTACCTGCTGAGCACGGCCTGCCACGACGCGGGGCTGTACACCGCGAACGACACGTCGGTGGGGACCATGCTCGACCAGGGGTTCCTGTCGGCGATGAACCAGAGCGCGAGCTGACCTGCGGCCCGGGTCCGGGGCTTGAGGGTCCGGGGCTTGAGGTGCTCTGCGGCGGACTTCGAGGCGCGCCAGCGCTCTGCCAGGTCCCCGGCAGCGGGTTGCTCCACAGTGGACCCGGGAGTACCGCGCCCTCGGGCGCCCCGCTCTCCGGGTCGTCCGGCGTTCCGGGCGCCCCGTACGGGATGATCTGGACCGGAGGAGGGCGACCACATGGCCAGGCCGAGCCGCCCGCGCGCGGGCCGGGGACGAGGCGGTCGCCAGGCAGGCTCCGCCCTGCCGCTGACCTGGTGGCAGCACGACCTGCTGCTGGACTCACTGGAGCACCGCGGCACCGGCCGCCACGTCGAGCAGCTGTCCTGGCGCTGGTGCGGACCGCTGGACACCGAGCGGTTCACCGCGGCCTGGCAGTCCGTCGCCGACCGGGAGACGGTGCTGCGCGCCGCCGTCGACTGGGAGCCGTGGCCGCGCGTGGTCCTGCACGACCGGGCCGCCGTCGAGGTCGTACGCCACCGGGCCGGCGGCGTCGACTGGGACGAGCTGGTGGAACGCGACCGGCTGCGCGGCTTCGACCTGCGCGGCCCCGGACCGCTGCGGGTCACCCTGGTCGACGACCCGGCGCCCGCCGCGCGCGTGCTGCTCACCTTCCACCACGGACTGCTGGACGCCTGGAGCGTGTTCGTCCTCCTGGACGAGTTCTACCGGGCCTATCTGGCCGGCGGCGCGCTGCCCGGAGGGGAGAGGCGGCCCGACATCCGCGACTGGGCGCGCTGGCTGGAGCACCAGGACCCGGGCCCGGCACGGGAGTTCTGGACCCGGACGGTACCCGAGGGCGCGCCTGCCGTGCTGCCCGCCGCGCCCGGCCCGGACACCCTGGAGAGCGGCTGCGGCCGCGCCGAGGCGCGCTTGTCGGCCCAGGAGGCCGAGCGGCTGTACCGCTGGGCCGCGGCCCAGGCGGTGCCCGACTCCAGTGCACTGCAGGCGGTCTGGGCGATGCTGCTGTATCGCGGCGCGGGCCTGAGCGGCCCCGCGCAGGTCGGATTCGGCGTCACCGTTTCGGGGCGCGGCATCGCCCTGGAGGCCGTTGAGCGGCTGCCCGCGCCGATGCGCAACTGCCTGCCGATGTCCGTCCAGGTCGATCCGGCGCACCGGCTGGGGCGGCTGCTGACGGTGCTGCGCGACCGCGCGCTGGACATGGCGGCGTACGAGTGGGTCTCCGCCGGGCAGATCCACGAGTGGACCGGCCGGGCCACGGGCGGCGGGCCGCTGCTGGCGAGCCTGGTAGCCGTCGGAAGCGTGCCGCGCCCGCCGCGGGAGCTGCGCGCCGGGCTGGCCGACCACGGCGTGCGGATCGAGCCGCTGTACGCGAGCGGTGCGCACACCGCCTTCCCCGTGGCCCTGCTCACGCAGCGCGGCCCCGACGGCTCGCTGACGCTGACCGCCGCACACGACCGGTCCCGGATGTCCGGAGCCGATGCGGTCCGTCTGGTCGGCCACTGCGCGCGGCTGCTGCGCGAACTGCCCGCCACCAGCGCCGAGACGACGCTCGCCCAGGTGCTCGCCGTCCTCGAAGGGGACGAGCCGCCGCGGATCGCCCAGCGGCGCGGCTCGGCCGCTCAGCGGGCGGCACGCTTCCGCCTTCACTCGATCGGTGAGCGATCCGACGTCGAGTGGATCCCTAGCGGGTCTTGACACCGTGGGACGACTCATCGTGAAGGAGCCGCCCATGTTCACCTACGACATCAGGCAAGATTTCCGGGAGGTCGAGATGTTCTTCTTCGGCTTGGTCCCGCTGGGGGTCGCGCCGCCGCTGCGGCTGGCCGGCGTGGACGAGGACGACGCGGAGTTCCTCGAGGAGTCCACCATCGTCCGCGGTATCGACTAGCCCGTGTCGTACGGGACACCACCGGCCGACCGGCTTGCCGGTCCTCTCTCCGCTCGGCTCTCCACCCACCTCGTTTCCTTGCAGGGTGCCCTGGCCTTCAGGCCGGGGGTGAATGAACTCGCGCAAGAGTCAAGCCGAGTTCGTCTGTTCCTTCTGCGGCTTCACCTGCAACGCGGACACCAATGCAGCAGTCAACGTCGCGGCAGGACAGGGCGGGATTCCTCGCCCCCGGCGATCAGCCGGTGCCGGAGGGACGACAGCGGCCACCAGTCGCCGCTCGAGTATCCGTGAACCTCAACCCAACTGGGTTGGAATCCCCCTCTTTTGAGAGGGGGAGGATGTCAACTCTGCGCTCACCCGGCCATTCGCGTCGCGCGGCTGCGCCGTGTTGTCCGGCTCGCCGTACGGGTGCGGATCCGGCCGTCGGCCGCCCCCGTCGGCCCGGCCCCCCGGGTGGCCCATGGCCGAAACCAGACGGTTCCGAGCGGAACTCGATCCATCGCGTAGCGCCGCTCCAGCCCCGGCCGAGCGGTCTTTTGCACGCTGCCTGCCTGGACCCGGGCCGCCTGGCGGCCCGGTTCGGCCACCGCCGGGTCCGCCCCCGTGCGGGACAGCGCCGCCGGCCTCGCCGCGGCCGTCGAGCACCAGCGAAAGAAAGGAATCACCCGATGTCGCTGTCGAAGCAGCGCGCCGGCGCACCGCAGGTGTCGCCCTCGGTCGAGGCGTTTCTCAACGACCCCGAGCACGCGGGCGTGCTCACCACCGTCAGGCCCGACGGGACACTGCACACGGCGCCCGTACGGTTCACCTGGGACGGGACGGCCGGCCTTGTCCGGGTCATGACCGTCGCCTCCTCGCGCAAGGCGCGCAACCTGCTGACCGACCCCGGCGGCCGGGTGGCGATCTGCCAGGTGCAGGGCTTCACCTGGGTCACGCTGGAGGGCTCCGGCACGGTGGTGCGCGAACCTGAGCGGGTGGCCGAGGGAGTCAAGCGGTACGCCAAGCGGTACTGGTCGGCGCCGCCGAACCCGCCCGGCCGGGTGGTGATCGAGATCGAGGTCGACCGGGTACTGACCCTCAACACCTGAGCAGTACCTGCGCACCACCGCAGCCCCGGCACCCGAGCGCGCGGCGGCAGCCTTCCCGGCTGCGCCGCGCGCTCACCCGTATCGCGCGCGCCTACGCGACCGGCGGAGGAGTGCCGTCCGCCCACAGCAGGCGGAAGGACAGCAGGGTCAGCCGCCACCCGACGGGGGTGCGCAGGGCCTCGCCGTTGACGAAGGTGCCGGTGGTGAACAGCGGCGCGAGCACGCCCTGCGGCGGGACGTGGCGCGGGTGGTGCACCTGGGTGGAGATCAGGTTGGCGCGGAGGGTGGCCCGGTCCCCGTCCAGGACGACCACGGCCGGGGAGCCCAGGTGCTGGGTGGCGGCGAAGGACGACAGGGCCTTGCGGTGGAACCCGGCCATGCCCTCGGTGCCCTCGTGCCGGCTCATCGGCGGGAAGGCCACCACCGCGTCCGGGGTGAACAGCTCCGCCGCCCAGGCGTCGTCGAGCTCTTCGTCGTCGAGGGAGACCAGATAGCGGTTCAAAAGGGCCGCCACAAGAAGGCTTGCGGTGCCGGATTCCTCGAGGATTTTGGTGGAGGTCATCCTTGAGAATGCGCCTGGCCCGTCCCGTCCGGGCAACCCCGCCTGACAAAGATCTGACATTGCTGACGCTTTTCTGTCATTGATTGTCGAAGGTCTGTATCAATCCGTCTTTACGCCCCGCCCGGGCCCTCGTGATACTGGCCGAACACCAGTGGGAAGAGGCGGGATGAGCACCTTTGATGTAGATGCCATTGTCGTGGGAGCCGGGCCCACCGGACTCATGCTCGCGGGCGAGTTGAGGCTCAATGGAGCCTCGGTGATAGTCCTTGACAAACTTGCCGAGCCGATTATGGAATCCCGGGCGCTCGGCTTTTCTGCGCGGACCATCGAGGAATTCGCCCAGCGCGGCCTGATCGCCCGCTTCGGCGAGGTCGGCGTCATTCCGGTCGGCCACTTCGGCGGCGTCCCGCTCGACTACCAGGTGCTCGAAGGCGGCTCGTACGGCGCCCGCGGCATCCCGCAGGCCCGTACCGAGGGCGTCCTCGGCGGCTGGGCGCGCGAACTGGGCGCCGAGATCCGCCGCGGCGTCGAGGCCACCGGCCTGGCCCAGGACGCCGAGGGCGTGACGCTCACCGCGCAGGGCGCGGACGGCACCCTCACCCTGCGCGCCCGTTACGTGGTGGGCTGCGACGGCGCCCGCAGCATCGTGCGCAAGCTCGCCGGCATCGACTTCCCCGGTACCGAGCCGGCCATCGAGCTGCGCTTCGCGGACGTGGCCGGCGTACCGCTGCGCCCGCGCTTCAGCGGCGAGCGCGTCCCCGGCGGCATGGTGATGGTCATCCCCATCGGCCCGGACCGCAGCCGCGTCATCTACTTCGACAGCGCCGAGCCTCTGCGCAAGAGCCCCGAGGCGATCACCTTCGAGGAGGTGGCCGCATCCTGGCAGCGCCTGACGGGCGAGGACATCAGTGGCGCCACGCCGCTGTGGGTCAGCTCCACCACCGACAACAGCCGCCAGGCCACCGAGTACCGGCGCGGCCGGGTCTTCCTGGCCGGTGACGCCGCGCACATCCACCTGCCCATCGGCGCGCAGGGCATGAGCGCGGGCATCCAGGACGCGGTGAACCTCGGCTGGAAGCTCGCCCTGGACATCCAGGGCCGGGCGCCCGAGGGCCTGCTCGACACCTACCACGCCGAGCGGCACCCGGTCGGGGCCCGGATCCTGACCAACACGCTCGCCCAGCGCATCCTCTACCTCGGCGGCGACGACATCACCCCGATGCGCGAGGTCTTCACCGAGCTGGTGGAGAACCACGAATCGGTCCGCCGCCACCTCGTCGGCATGGTCACCGGCCTCGACATCCGCCACGACGTCGGCGCGGGCGACCACCCGCTGCTCGGCCGGCGCCTGCCCGACCGGGAACTCGTCGTCGACGGCGAAAAGACCTCGGTCTTCGCGCTGCTGAACGCCGGCCGCGCCGTGCTCCTCGAACTCGGCGGCGACCACGGCCTGCGCGAGGCGGTCGCTGGCTGGGCCGACCGCGTCGAGGTGGTCCGCGCCGACCAGCCCGACTGCGACGCCCCGGTGGACGGCATCCTCGTCCGCCCCGACGGCTACGTCGCCTGGCTCGCGCCCGAAGGCGCCGGCTCCGAAGGCCTCACCGACGCTCTCACCCGCTGGTTCGGTCCCGCCGGCTGAGCGCTTTTCCGTCCCGCTCCGTCCGTACCCTCCACAGGAAGCGAAGAAGAATGCCTTTCATCTCCCTTGAGGACAAGCACCTGACCGTCCTCAACCTCTTCACCACCGACGCGCCTGAGAAGCAGGACAGCCTGATCGAGGAGATGCGGAAGATCGTCGACGCGGCGACGTACGACGGCTGGATGAACAGCACCGTGCACGCGGGCGTCGACAGCCTGGGCACCGCCAACTTCATCCAGTGGCGCAGCGGCGAGGACCTGGAGCGGCGATACGAGGGCGAGGAGTTCAAGCACCGCACCCTCCCCGTCTTCGGCGAGATCACCACCTCGATCAAGCTGCTGCAGAACGAGGTCGCCTACACGCTGACCTCGGGCGCCCTCGACGGCAAGGTCGAGGTCGGCCCGCACCGCGACGACTACACCGTCCTCGGCGTCTTCTCCGTGACCGACGACGGCCAGGACGAGGCCATCGACGCCCTCGGCAAGGGTCAGGACTTCTTCGCCGAGGTCCCCGGCTTCCGCTCGCACGTGGTCCTCAAGGGCCTGCGCGCCCGCGGCCTGGACGGCAAGTTCGTCGTCTCCTACTCGCAGTGGGACAGCAAGGAGGCCTTCGACTCCTACCGCAACCAGGCCCCGGAGCAGCAGTCCGCCGCGCGCCAGGAGGCCCAGAACCGCGTCCGCGCCGTCTCCACCGGCGCCCCGTACATCAACTCGTACACCGTGGTGCACTCCCGCTCTGCCGGCGAGTGAACCGGCGCGCTTTCCACGGCGCGACGGGACCGCAATGCCCTGGACGCCCGGCACCCCGCTCAGGGCGCCGGGCGTCCCGCGTACGTGCCCCCCATCCACGAGAAGGCGCACTGTGCACCCGCTCCGGCGGAATTCGAGAATCCCCCGTGCGGCGCGCTATCGCCAGGCGGGACCGTCAAGCCAGTGGCGAATTCAGGCCGCCACACGGGCCGCGTTTGCACCGCGCTCTCCCGCGCACACGCTGAGGAGCCAAACCTTATGCACAGCACGTTGATTGTCGCCCGGATGGCAGCAGCCTCGTCCGTCGATGTGGCAAGGCTGTTCTCCGAATTCGACGCGACGGACATGCCCCGGCGCATGGGAACGCGGCGCCGCCAGTTGTTCTCGTACCGGGGCCTGTACTTCCACCTCCAGGACTTCGACGAGGACAACGGAGGCGAGCTGATCGAGCAGGCGAAGGGCGACCCGCGCTTCGTCGGGATCAGCCAGGACCTCAAGCCCTTCATCGAGGCCTACGACCCCAAGACCTGGCGCTCACCGGCCGACGCGATGGCCGCACGCTTCTACAACTGGGAAGCGTCCGCATGACCCGCCGACGCGTCGTCATCACCGGAATCGAGGTGCTCGCCCCCGGTGGTGTCGGCAAGGAGAGGTTCTGGAACCTGCTGAGCGAGGGCCGCACCGCCACCCGCGGGATCACCTTCTTCGACCCCGCGCCCTTCCGCTCCCGGGTGGCCGCCGAGATCGACTTCGACCCGTACGCCCACGGGCTGACCGCGCAGGAGGTGCGCCGCCTGGACCGGACCGCGCAGTTCGCGGTGGTCGCCTCGCGCGGCGCGGTCGCCGACAGCGGCATCGAGCCGGGCGGGATCGACCCGCACCGCATCGGTGTCACCGTGGGCTCCGCGGTCGGCGCCACGATGAGCCTCGACGAGGAGTACCGGGTCGTCAGTGACGGCGGCCGGCTCGACCTGGTCGACCACGCCTACGCGGTCCCGCACCTCTACAACCACATGGTGCCGAGCTCCTTCGCCTCCGAGGTCGCCTGGGCCGTGGGCGCCGAGGGCCCCTCCACCGTGGTCTCCACCGGCTGTACCTCCGGCCTCGACTCGGTCGGCTACGCCGTCGAGCTGGTCCGCGAGGGGTCGGCGGACGTGATGATCGCAGGCTCCTCGGACGCCCCGATCTCCCCGATCACGATGGCCTGCTTCGATGCCATCAAGGCCACCACCCCCCGCCACGACGATCCGCACAGCGCCTCGCGCCCCTTCGACGGCACCCGCAACGGGTTCGTGCTGGGCGAGGGCACCGCCTTCTTCGTGCTGGAGGAGCTGGAGAGCGCCAAGAAGCGCGGCGCGCACATCTACGCCGAGATCGCCGGCTATGCCACGCGCTCCAACGCGTACCACATGACGGGCCTGCGCCCCGATGGCCTGGAAATGTCCGAGGCCATCAACATCGCCCTCGGCGAGGCCCGCATGAACCCCGAGGCGATCGACTACATCAACGCGCACGGCTCGGGCACCAAGCAGAACGACCGGCACGAGACGGCCGCCTTCAAGCGCAGTCTCGGCGACCACGCCTACCGCACGCCGGTCAGCTCCATCAAGTCGATGGTCGGGCACTCGCTCGGCGCGATCGGCTCCATTGAGATCGCCGCGTCCGCCCTGGCCATGGAGTACGACCTCGTACCGCCCACGGCCAACCTGACGACGCCCGACCCCGAGTGCGACCTCGACTACGTCCCCGTTACCGCGCGGGAACAGCTGGTCGACGCGGTCCTCACGGTCGGCAGCGGATTCGGCGGCTTCCAGAGCGCCATGGTGCTGGCCAGCCCTGAAAGGAACCTCGTATGACCGCGTCGGTAGTGGTCACCGGCCTCGGCATCGCCTCCCCCAACGGGCTGGGTGTCAAGGACTACTGGTCGGCGACTCTTGGCGGAAAGAACGGCATCGGCCGGATCACCCGCTTCGACCCGTCAAGTTACCCCGCCCGCCTGGCGGGTGAGGTCCCCGGCTTCGTCGCCGAGGACCACCTGCCCTCACGCATCCTGCCGCAGACCGACCGGGTCACCCGGCTCGCGCTGGTGGCCACGGACTGGGCGCTGCAGGACGCGGGCGTCGACCCCGCGGAGATGTCCGGGTTCGACATGGGCGTCATCACGGCCTCGGCCGCGGGCGGCTTCGAGTTCGGCCAGGGTGAGCTGCAGAGCCTGTGGGGCCGGGGCAGCCAGCACGTCTCGGCGTACCAGTCCTTCGCCTGGTTCTACGCCGTCAACAGCGGCCAGATCTCGATCCGCAACGGCATGAAGGGCCCGGCCGGCGTCGTGGTCAGCGAGGGAGCCGGCGGCCTCGACGCCGTCGCCCACGCCCGCCGCCAGATCCGCAAGGGCACCTCGCTGATCGTCACCGGAGCCGTCGACGCCTCCATCTGCCCGTGGGGCTGGGTGGCCCAGCTGTCCACCGGCAAGCTGTCCACCAGCGACGAGCCCGCCCGCGCCTACCTGCCCTTCGACCGCGACTCCCGCGGTTATGTGCCCGGCGAGGGCGGCGCGATCCTCATCACCGAGGACGCCGACGCGGCGCGCGCCCGCGGCGCCCGCATCTACGGCGAGATCGCCGGCCACGGCTCGACGATGGACCCCAGGCCCGGCAGCGGCCGCGAGCCGGGCCTGCGCAAGGCCATCGAGCTCGCCCTCGCCGACGCGGGCGTCGACTCCGGCGACATCGACGTCGTCTTCGCCGACGGCGCCGGCGACCCCGAGCCGGACCGCATCGAGGCCGAGGCGATCACCGCCGTCTTCGGAGCCCGGGCCGTCCCGGTGACCGTGCCCAAGACAATGACCGGACGCCTGTACTCGGGCGCGGCCCCGCTGGACCTGGTCGCCGCCTTCCTCGCCATCCGCGACGGGATCATCCCGCCCACCGTGCACGTCGACCCGTGCCCGGACTACTTGCTCGACCTGGTCCTGGGCCAGCCGCGCCCGGCACCGGTGCGCACCGCGCTGGTCCTGGCCCGCGGCAGCGGCGGGTTCAACTCCGCCATGGTCGTGCGCGCCGCCGAGTAGGGCGGCCTCGTCCGCACGTACACCACCACCCACGCAACATCATGATGAAAGGGACTCCACCATGGCCACCAAGGCGTTCACCCTCGACGACCTCAAGCGCATCCTGAAGGAGGCCGCGGGCGTGGCCGAGGGCGTCGACCTGGACGGCGACATCCTCGACACCGAGTTCGACGTGCTCGGCTACGAGTCCCTCGCCCTGCTGGAGGCCGGCAGCCTCATCGAGCGCGAGTGCGGCATCTCCCTCGACGAGGAGGCCGTCAACGACGCGCACACGCCGCGGACCTTCATCGACGTCGTCAACATGCAGCTCGCGCCTGCCACGGCTGCCTGAAGGGATCCGGACATGACCCAGCACGCCACCCCCAAGGTCGCCGTCGTCACCGGCGCCACCAGCGGCATCGGCCTCGCCTCGGCGCGTCTGCTCGCCTCGCAGAACCACAAGGTGTTCATCGGCGCCCGCAACGCCGACAACATCGCCGCCACCGTCAAGGAGCTCCAGGCCGAGGGCCTGGACGTGGACGGCGCGGTCGTCGACGTCCGCGACACCGCCTCGGTGGACGCCTTCGTCCAGGCCGCCGTCGACCGCTTCGGCACCGTCGACGTCGTGGTCAACAACGCCGGCCGGTCCGGCGGCGGACCGACCGCCGACATCACCGACGAGCTGTGGCAGGACGTCATCGAGACGAACCTCAACAGCGTCTTCCGCGTCACCCGCGCCGTGCTCAGCACCGGCGGCATGCGGCACAAGGACCGCGGCCGGATCATCAACATCGCCTCCACCGCGGGCAAGCAGGGCGTCGTCCTCGGCGCTCCGTACTCCGCCTCCAAGCACGGCGTCGTCGGTTTCACCAAGGCGCTGGGCAACGAGCTGGCCCCCACCGGCATCACCGTCAACGCGGTCTGCCCCGGGTACGTCGAGACCCCGATGGCCCAGAAGGTCCGCCAGGGCTACGCGGCCGCCTACGACACCTCCGAGGACGCCATCCTCGAGAAGTTCCAGGCGAAGATCCCGCTCGGCCGCTACTCCACCCCGGAGGAGGTCGCCGGCCTGGTCGGCTACCTGGCCTCGGACACCGCCGCCTCCATCACCTCGCAGGCGCTCAACGTCTGCGGCGGCCTGGGCAACTTCTAGCAGGGCCCGCCCCCACGCACCCCCCGAACACCACCTGAGGAGAACCCGTCATGACCACGCGTGAGGTCGAGCACGAGATCACCGTCGGCGCCCCGGCCGCCGCCGTGTACCAGTTGCTCGCGGACGTGAGCAACTGGCCGCGCATCTTCCCGCCCACCATCCACGTGGACCAGGTCGAGGCCGGGGGCGCCGAGGAGAAGATCCGGATCTGGGCGACCGCCAACGGCCGGCCGAAGAACTGGACCTCGCGCCGCACCCTGGACCCGGCGGGCCTGCGCATCACCTTCCGCCAGGAGGTCCCGGCGGAGCCCGTCAAGCACATGGGCGGTACCTGGATCGTCGAGCCGCTCGGCGAGGCGGAGTCCCGCGTCCGGCTGTTGCACGACTACAGCGCCATCAACGACGACGCGCACGACCTGCTGTGGATCGCGCAGGCGGTAGACAAGAACAGCACCTCCGAGCTGGCCGCGCTCAAGGTCAACGTCGAGGCGGCGCACGCCGCGGAGACCGAGGAGCTGACCTTCTCCTTCACCGACACCGTCCAGGTCGCGGGCTCCGCCAAGGACGTGTTCGACTTCATCAACGAGGCCCAGCTGTGGGCCGAGCGGCTCCCGCACGTGGCCGTGGTGCGCCTCGAGGAGGACACCCCGGGCCTGCAGGAGCTGGAGATGGACACCCGCGCCAAGGACGGCTCGGTGCACACCACCAAGTCGTACCGGGTGGTCTTCCCCCACGACAAGATCGCCTACAAGCAGGTCACCCTGCCGGCGCTGATGACCCTGCACACCGGCGAGTGGACGTTCGTCGAGACCGACGAGGGCACCGCCGCATCCTCGCAGCACACCGTCAGCCTCAACACGGAGAACATCGCGCGCATCCTCGGAGACGAAGCCACCGTCGCCGACGCCCGCGCGTACGTGCACACGGCGCTGTCCACCAACAGCTGCGCCACCCTCGCGCACGCGAAGGCCTACGCCGAGTCGAAGGCCTCCTGAGCATGGCGCCCGACCTTGCAACGGGCGGTGCCGAACCGGCACCGGGCGGCGCGGGCCGCCCG
Source organism: Streptomyces sp. NPDC026500 (assembly GCF_055567635.1). Taxonomy (NCBI): domain Bacteria; kingdom Bacillati; phylum Actinomycetota; class Actinomycetes; order Kitasatosporales; family Streptomycetaceae; genus Streptomyces; species Streptomyces sp. NPDC026500. The sequence goes on from NZ_JBVHQB010000030.1 coordinate 32,352, forward strand.
GACCGGCTCGGCACCGAGGTCCTGGTCGTCGGTGCCGGACCCGTCGGGCTGATGCTCGCTGCCGAACTCGCCCGCGGCGGCGTGGACGTGGTCGTGGTCGAGAAGCGCAAGGCCCCGTCCACCGAGTCCCGGGCCTCCACGCTGCACGCCCGTACCATGGAGATCCTCGACGCGCGGAAACTGCTGCCCGACGTCGGCACGCCGCCCCACGAGCCGCGCGGCCACTTCGGCGGCCTCCCGCTCGACCTCACCCTGCCCAGCACCCACCCGGGCCAGTGGAAGGTGCCGCAGACCAAGACCGAGGCGGTCCTGGAGGAGTGGGCGATCTCGCACGGCGTCGACATCCGGTGCGGCCACGAACTGGTCGCTGCCGGCGAGGTCGGCGAGTACGTCGAGGCCGAGGCCGTCGGACGGGACGGAGTCCTGCGGCTGCGCGCCCGCTACCTGGTCGCCTGCGACGGCGAGGACAGCACCGTACGGCGGCTGACCGGGGTGGACTTCCCCGGCCACGACGCCGGCCGGGAACTGCTGCGCGCCGACGTCGAGGGCATCGACATCCCCAACCGGCGTTTCCAGCGCCTGGAGCGGGGGCTGGCCATCGCCTGGCGCAACGACAAGGGCGTCACCCGCGTCATGGTCCACGAGTTCGGCTCGACGGCCGGCCCGCGCACCGCGGACGCTCCGTTCGAGGAGGTCGCCACCGTCTGGAAGCGGGTCACCGGAGAGGACATCAGCGGCGGTACCCCGCTGTGGGTGAACTCCTTCGGCGACGCCTCCCGGCAGCTCGCCTCCTACCGGCACGGGCGCGTCCTGTTCGCGGGGGACGCCGCCCACCGGCAGATGCCGGTCGGTGGCCAGGCCCTCAACCTCGGTCTGCAGGACGCCTTCAACCTCGGCTGGAAGCTCGCGCTCACCGTGCGCGGGCTGGCTCCCGAGGGCCTCCTCGACACCTACCACGAGGAGCGGCACGCGGTCGGCCGCCGGGTCCTGGCGAACATCCGGGCCCAGGCCCTGCTGCTGCTCGGCGGCCCCGAGGTGGAGCCGCTGCGCGCGCTGGTGGTCGAGCTGACCGGCCTGGAGGAGGCACGGGCCCACCTGGCCGGGATGATCAGCGCACTCGACGTGCGCTACCCGGTGCCCGGCCCCGCGCACCCGCTGCTCGGCGCCCGGCTGCCGCACACCGTCGTGCGGTCCGGCGGGCGCGAGCGCGGCAGCACTGCCGAGCTGCTGCGCGCCCGCGGCGGTCTGCTGCTCGACGTGGACAGGACCGGCGTACGGGTGCCCGCCGGCTGGGCCGACCGGGTCACCGCGGTCGCCGGCGACCCGGAGCCCGGCTCGCTCCCCGGTGAGCCGGGGGCCGTTCTCGTACGGCCCGACGGCCACGTGGCGTGGGTGGGCCGGGACGAGGTCGGGCTGGCCGAGGCGCTCGACCGCTGGTTCGGCCCGGCCCGCCCACCGACCCCCTGAGCGTCCCCGGAGCGGGGGCACGTCCGCAATCCCCCCACGAGTGCGTCCCCACATGTACGTCCGCACCCCGCCGCACACCCACGCACAACCCAGTCACCAGTGATCCCCACTGTCAGGAAGGACAGCCCATGCAAGGGAGCGAAGGGACAGCGGCGGACACCGACGTCATCGTCGTCGGCGCCGGCCCGACCGGACTGATGCTCGCAGGCGAACTGCGCCTGGGCGGAGCTCGCGTCGTCGTGATCGAGAAGCTGGCGGCGCCTACCGGGCAGTCCCGTGGCCTGGGCTTCACCGCCCGTGCCATGGAGGTGTTCGACGAGCGCGGGCTGCTGCCCCGGTTCGGCCAGGGCGAGACCCTCGCCACCAGCCCCGTAGGGCACTTCGGCGGGGCCCAGTTCGACTTCACCGTCCTTGAGGACGCCCACTTCGGCGCCCGCGGCATCCCGCAGGGGCAGACCGAGGCCGTGCTGGAGGGCTGGGCCGCCGAACTCGGCGCCGACATCCGGCGCGGCTGGGAGTTCGTCTCGCTCGCCGGCGGCTTCCTCGACGGGGACCACGTCGAGATCACCGTCCGTACGCCCGAGGGCGACGAGCAGCGGCTGCGCGCCGCGTACCTGGTGGGCGCCGACGGCGGCTCCAGCCGCGTCCGCAAGGCGGCCGGCTTCGAGTTCCCGGGCACCGACGCCACCCAGGGCATGTACCTCGCCGACGTCACCGGCTGCTCGCTGCGGCCGCGGTTCCTCGGCGAGCGCCTGAGCAACGGCATGGTGATGGCGGCCCCGCTCGCCGAGGGCGTGGACCGGATCATTGTCTGCCCCGACGGCCGGCCGGCGCACGACCGCGAGCGGACCGTCACCTTCGAGGAGGTCGCGGAAGCCTGGCAGAGCATCACCGGCGAGGACATCTCGCACGGTGGCGCCGACTGGGTGTCCTCCTTCACCAACGCCACCCGCCAGGCCTCCCAGTACCGGCGGGGCCGGGTGTTCGTGGCCGGCGACGCGGCGCACATCCACCTGCCGGCCGGCGGCCAGGGCCTGAGCACCGGCGTGCAGGACGCGGCCAACCTCGGCTGGAAGCTGGTCGCCGTGGTCCGCGGCGACGCCCCCGCGGCGCTGCTGGACACCTACCACGCCGAGCGGTGGCCGGTCGGCCGCCGCCTGCTGGCCAACACCCGTGCCCAGGGGATCGTCTTCCTCGGCGGCGCGGAGTCGGACCCGCTGCGCGAGCTGTTCGGCGAGCTGGTCCGGTACGACGACGTCAAGCGGCACCTGGCCGGAGCGGTCAGCCACCTCGACATCCGCTACGACCTCGGCGCAGGCGAGGACGCCCACCCGCTGGTCGGCCGCCGGATGCCGGCGCGGCTGCTGGTCGGCGCCGACGGCGAGCAGCGCACCACGCGACTGCTGCACCTGGGCCGGGCCGTACTGCTCGACTTCGCCGACGATGCCGGGGCGCGCCGTACGGCAGCCGGCTGGCAGGGCCGCCTCAACGTTCACACCGTGTCCGCCAAGCCGGTTGACGGCCCGGACGTACTGGTCGGCGTCCCTGCGCTGCTGCTCCGTCCCGACGGGTACGTGGCCTGGGCCGGCGAGCCCGCGCAAGGGCTCGCGGCCGCGCTGGAGCGGTGGCTGGGAGCCGCTTCCGCCTGACCACCTCAGGGCGCCGCAGCCCCCGCCCCGCCGTCCGACCGGCGGGGCGGGGGCTCCGGCGTGCGGGGGGGGGCGACGTACGGGGCGGGCACGCGGAAAGCCCCGGTTCCGCGTCGGGGGAAACGCGGAACCGGGGCAGCTCAGGGGCGGCGCGTCAGACCGCGATGGCCTCCACGACCGAGACGGCCGCAGCGGTCTCCACGACCCGCTCCAGCTTGAAGCCGGCCTTCGCCACCAGCTCCGCGTACTGCGACCGGGTGCGCTCCTTGCCGCCCACGAGCAGCAGCAGCCACAGGTCGACGAGCTTGCCGGAGTGCGGCTCGTCGCCCTCCGGGACCACCATCTCCACCAGCAGCAGCTTGCCGCCCGGCTTGATCGCGGCGCGCACGTTGCGGAGGATCTGCAGGGCCTGCTCCTCCGGCCAGTCGTGCACGATGTGCTTGAGGACGTACGCGTCCGCACCCGACGGCATCGGGTCGAACAGGTCGCCGTCGGCCAGGGCCACGCGGTCCGCGACACCCTGCGCCGCCAGGAACTCCGCAGCGCCGTTCGCGGCGATGCGCGGGTCCGAGAGGATGCCCTTGGTGCCGGGCGCGCTGTTGAGGATGCCGGCCAGCAGCCCGCCGTTGGCTCCACAGAAGTCCAGGACCGTGCCGAACTGCGAGAAGTCGTACGCAGCCACGACCGGTGCGGTCTCGGTGGAGGACATGTTGCCCATCCCGCCGATGAACACCGCACCGTATTCCGGATTCTGCATGAGGTATTCGAAGGCGCCCATTCCACGCCGCTTCGGCAGGCTCGGCTCGCCGGTTCGCACCGAGTCCAGGAAACCGTTCCAGTCGTCCCAGTGCGTCGGGTGGCCCATCAGCACGCAGAGGTCGCGCATCGTCACCGGGTGGTCGGCGCGCAGCGCGTCGGCCATCGGAGTCAGCGCCCAGAGGCCGTCGTCCTGGCACGTGAACACGCCCTGGGAGGCGAGCAGGCGCAGCACCCGGCCCAGCGCCTCGGCATCCGCGCCGACCTCAGCGGCCAGGTCTTCGATCGGTCGCGGACCGGCCTGCAGGGCCTCGGCCACGCGCAGTTCGGCGGCGGCGTACAGGGCCTGGGTCACCATGGAGCCCATGGCCAGTTCGAGCAGGGCGAACGGGGGCGGGGCCAACTCCCGGACCTGCTTCTGCAGGTCCGCCCGGGTCTTCTCCGCGGCGCGGACGACTTCGGGGGGCGGCACAGCGGGCATGTGGTTCCTCCATGGCAAGAGCGAGAACTCTGTCCCAACCGCCGGAAGGGACCCGTCCCGCCACGGTAAAGAGGAGGGATAGACCCGCCCTGGAAAGCGACTTGTACATATCTGGAGCGGGGCGGACGCCTCGCACGCCCCAGGAGTTTCGCCGCGGCCGCCGGACGGCCGGCCCAGAACTGCTCGGCGGCCGCTCGACGTGGGCCGGAGACCGGTTCGTTCGGGACGAAGTACTCGGCATCCTTGGCCCGGCATCGCGTTGCGCAGTCCGACGCCCCTGGAGGTCGTCCGTGTCCGTTCGTACCGAGCCCCCCTCGCCGGAGACCGGCGCGCCGTGTGCACCCTGCCCGCCCTCCTCGGCACCCCGGCCGGCGCCGCGCCCGAGCGGGCCACCGCTCCCGCCGAGGTGCAGGCCCGTGCGCTTCCGCCACCGAGACGGCATCAGCGCCCATCTCTCGTACTCGACCGGCGTGCACCCGGCCGAGACCCCTGACGGGCTCCTCGCCCACCTGCGCAGCTCGTCGACGGCATGGCCGCCGAACTCGCGTTCGCCCGCGACCTGCTGACGGAGCACGGCCTGAAGGAGCTGCCGTGACCACCGCCCCGGCGGGGGCCCCGCCGCACACCGCGCACCGGCAGTTGCCTCGCGCGGGTGAGGAACGGACCTCAAGGATCGCCTGAGCGATCCTGCGGTCCCGCTGCACCGCCCCTCGACCCCCCTGGTCTTTTCTGAGGATCAACCGTCTGTATGGAGGAATCGAAAATGGCAAAGAGCGCGATCATCGTGGGCGCTGGGCCGGTCGGTCTGATGCTCGCGGGTGAGCTGCGGCTCGGCGGCGCGGACGTCGTCGTCTACGACAAGCTGCCCGCTCCCAGCGGCGAGTCGCGCGGCCTCGGGTTCACCAGCCGTACCGCGGAGGTCTTCGACCAGCGCGGGCTGCTCGGCAGGCTCGGCGACATCCGCTGGGGCAAGCAGGGCCACTACGGCGGTGTCCGCATCGACTTCTCCCTCCTGGACGAGAGCCACTTCGGCATCATGGGCCTGGCCCAGTCCGTCACCGAGGACATGCTCGGCCGCTGGGTCGACGAGCTCGGCGTCGAGGTGCGCCGCGGCTACGACCTGACCACCCTGACCGAGACCGAGGACGGCGTGGTCCTCGGCTTCCAGGGCCCCGACGGGTACACCGAGGCCACCGGCACGTACGTCATCGGCTGCGACGGCGGCAAGTCCACCGTGCGCATCCTGGCCGACATCGACTTCCCCGGCGACGAGGCCATCCGCGGCATGTACCTGGCCGACGTCGTCGGCGCGGACGTGCGCATGAGGCCCATCGGCGAGCGCATCGAGGGCGGCGGCATGGTGCTGTCCGTCACCCTGGAGCCGGGTGTGGACCGCATCGTCATCCACGAGCCCGGCGTCCGCCCGCACCACGGCGAGGGCGAGCTGGAGTTCTCGGAGCTCGCCGACGCCTGGCAGCGCATGACCGGCGAGGACATCCACGGCGCCTCCGCCTCCTGGATGTGCGCCCTGACCAACGCCACCGGCCTGGCCGCCCAGTACCGCAAGGGCCGCGTCTTCCTCGCCGGCGACTCCGCCCACGACCACGCCCCGCTCGGCGCCCAAGGCGTCAGCGTCGGTCTCCAGGACGCCGTCAACCTCGGGTGGAAGCTCGCCGCCGTGCTCGGGGACCGGGCGCCCGAGTCCCTGCTCGACACCTACCACGCCGAGCGCCACCCGATCGGTGAGCAGCTGATGCGGGACGTGCACTCCATGTCGATGCTGTACCTCGCCGGCGAGGAGATGGAGCCGCTGCGCGCCGTCGTGCGCGAACTCGTCACCCTGCCCGAGGCCGCCCGGCGGCTCGCGGGCCGCGTCTCCGGCCTGCACATCAAGTACGACGTGGGCGCCGAGGGACACCCCCTCCTGGGGCTGCGTCTGGCCCCGCACCGAGCCGTCGAGCGCGCCGACGGCAGCCGTACGAAGGTCGCCGAGCTCCTGCACGGAGGCCGCGGCGTGCTCATCGTCTCGGACGGGGACGGCGGCCCGGCCGAACTCGCCGCCCGCTGGGCCGACCGCGTGGACGTCATCACCGGCGCCTGGGCCGACCAGGAGGCCGACCACCACGACGCCCCACAGGCCGTGCTGGTCCGCCCCGACGGCTACATCGCCTGGGTGGCGCCGGCAGGCGGCGACCTCGAAGCCGCCCTCACCCGTTGGTTCGGGGCGCCCGCGGCCGTCTGACAGCCCGCCGCATGACACCCCCCGGCCGCCCGCGCCCCCGAGGAGGGGCCGGAGCTGATCGGCCGGTACCTGCTGGTCTTCTTCGCCTGACCACCGCCGACCTGGCGCTGCCCCATGCGCGGCAGCTCTGATGTTTGAGGAGTAGGACATGGCAAAGGGCGCGATCATCGTCGGCGCCGGGCCGGTCGGGCTGACGCTCGCCGGCGAACTGAAATTGGGCGGCGTGGACGTCGTCGTCCTCGAGAAGCTCCCCGCGCCCAGCGGCGAGTCCCGCGGCGTGGGCTTCACCCGCCGCGCGGCCGAGGTCTTCGACCAGCGCGGCCTGCTGGAGCGCTTCGGCGACGTCGAATGGGCCCAGGGCCACTTCGGCGGGGTCCACATCGACTTCTCCAAGCTGGACGACAACCACTTCAGCGTCCGCGGCATCCCGCAGTTCCGCACCGAGGAGATCCTCGAAGGCTGGCTGAAGGAGCTGGGCGTCGAGATCCGCCGCGAACACGAGGTGCTCGGCTTCCGCGAGACCGAGGACGGCGTCGTTGTCGAGTACGAGGGCCCCGCCGGCCGCGGCGAGGAGAGCGCCGGCTACCTGGTCGGCTGCGACGGGGCGCGCAGCATCGTCCGCCGGCTCGCCGGCATCGACTTCCCCGGCTGGGAGCCCACCCGCGGGATGTACATGGCCGACATCGTCGGGGCGGACGTACGCCAGCGCCCCATCGGCGAGCGCGTGCCCGGCGGCATGGTCATGGCCTTCAACCTGGAGGACGGCGTCCACCGGATCGTCATCCACAACGAGTCGCTGCGGCCGCCGGAGGACAAGAGCGGCCTCACGTTCGAGACCATCGCCGACGCCTGGCAGGACATGACCGGCGAGCGCCTGCACGATGCCGAGGTCCGCTGGATCAGCTCCTTCACCGACACCACCCGCCAGGCCGCCCAGTACCGCAAGGGCCGGATCTTCCTGGCCGGCGACGCCACCCACATCCACATGCCGGCCGGCGCGCAGGGCATGAGCGTGGGCGTGCAGGACGCGGTCAACCTCGGCTGGAAGCTGGCGGCCACCATCAACGGTTGGGCGCCCGAGGGCCTGCTCGACACCTTCCAGTCCGAGCGGCACCCGGTCGGGGAACTGCTCATGCGCAACACCCGCGCCCAGACCAAGCTCTACCTCTCCGGCGAGGAGATGGAGCCGCTGCGCGCGGTCATGCAGGAACTCGTCCAGGACGTCGCGGTGGCCCGCCACCTGGCCGGCCAGGTCTCCGGCCTCGACGTGCGCTACGACGTCGGCTCAGGCAGCCATCCGCAGCTCGGCCTGCGGCTGCGCCCCGACACCCCGCTCAAGCTCACCGACGGTAGCCCCGCCACCGTGCGGGACCTGCTCAAGCCGGCCCGCGGCGTGCTGTTCGTGACCCCCGCGGCGGCCGACTCCGACGCGCTGCGCGCCACCGCCGCGCGCTGGGGTGACCGGGTGGACACGGTCACCGGCGACTGGGCCGAGGGCGAGGGGGCCGTGTCGGACGCCCCGCACGCGCTGCTGGTCCGCCCCGATGGCTACATCGCCTGGGCCGCCCCGGACGAGGCCGGCCCGCATGAGGCGTTGGAGCGCTGGTTCGGAGCCGTTTGAGCGAGTTCTTCAGCGTGATCTGCTGTGTGGGCTGATCTCCTCGTTCGAGGAATGTGAAGAGCTGTCGGCAGATTGCACGCTTGAGGCAGCGTCCGGAGCGCGGCCCCGGCACCCAGGCGGCGCCGGCGCTGCGCGGGACCGGCCCGAGAGCACCGCCCGCTCCACGCGAGGGGTTGGCAACTGCTGCTCGTTGACTGTGCGTAAGCGTGTTCTGGCGTCACGGCGCCCGTACGCGTGCCCGACCGGCCCGGACGGCGCCCGAAACCGGTCCAGGACCGGTCTTCCACTCGGATCCGAGCACTGGTTGAGCGGCGGGACTGACCGTTGGCGGACACCACCCTGACCCCCGGGGGCAGGCCGGGCAGGCACACCGGCGGGGCCGACGCGTCGGCCCCGCGGTCCAGCCGTCCCCCGTCTCCTGAGCGGAGTGCTTCGTGACTAGCGGACGTATGGAAGTGTGCCTTGTCGGCGCCGGACCCCGCGGGCTGTCCGTACTGGAACGGCTCTGTGCGCAGGAGCGGAAGTCCCCCCGCTGGGACCAGCTGACCGTGCACATCGTGGAACCGGACCCACCGGGCTCCGGCCGGGTCTGGCGGCCCTCCCAGTCCCGGCACCTCCTGATGAACACCGTCTCCTGTCAGGTCACGGTCTACACCGACGCCAGTGTGGCCATCGAAGGGCCGCTGGAGGAGGGTCCGAGCCTGTACCAGTGGGCCAAGGCGCTGGGCCCCAGCGCTCTGACGCCCGGAGCGGGCACGCCGTACGACGACGAGACCCTCGCCGAGGCCCGGGACCTTGGGCCGGACACATACCCCACCCGCGCCTTGTACGGCCAGTACCTGACCTGGGTGTTCGGCCGGGTGACCGCGAGCGCGTCCGCGAACACCACCGTCCGTGTGCACGCCTCGCGCGCCGTGGCCCTGGAGGACGCCGAGCCCGGCACGGGCCCCAGCGGGGCGCAGACCGTGCTCCTGGAGGACGGCACCCGGCTGACGGGCCTGGGCGCGGTGGTGCTCGCGCAGGGCCACGTGCAGGTGCGGCCGACCGACGTGGAGCGGGAGTTCGCCGCGTACGCCGCCCGGCACGGGCTGACCTACATCGCGCCGAGCAACCCGGCGGACGTCGACCTGTCCACCGTCGCCCCCGGCGAGACGGTGCTGCTGCGCGGCCTGGGCCTGAACTTCTTCGACTACATGGCGCTGTTCACGCACGCCCGCGGCGGGCTGTTCGAACGCGTCGACGGCCGCCTGGTGTACCGCCCCTCGGGCCGCGAGCCGCGGCTGTACGCGGGCTCCCGCCGCGGCGTGCCGTACCAGGCGCGCGGCGAGAACGAGAAGGGCGCGCACGGCCGCTACCACCCGCGGCTGCTGACCACCGATTTCGTGGCGTCCCTGCGCGCCCGGGTACGGGGCGGGGAGCCGATCCGCTTCGGCACCGAACTGTGGCCGCTGATATCCAAGGAAGTGCGCACCCTCTACTACGAGACGCTCCTCGCGCAGCGCGCGGAGCCGGCCGCGGTGGCCGCCTTCGGGGAGGCGTTCCTGCAGGCAGGGGATGACGAGGCCGAGGACCTGCTGCTCAGCGCGGCCGGTATCGGCAACGACGAGCGCTGGGACTGGGACACGGTCGCCCGGCCGTACGACGGGCAGGTCTTCCGGGACCTGGCCTCCTTCCGCAGCTGGCTGCGCGGCTACCTCGACGAGGACGTGCGCCGGGCCCGGGAGGGCAACGTCAGCGGCCCGTTCAAGGCAGCCCTGGACCTGCTGCGGGACCTGCGCAACGAGCTGCGCCTGGCGATCGACCACGGCGGCCTCGACGCCCACTCGCACCGCGACGAGCTCGACCGCTGGTACACGCCGCTCAACGCCTTCCTGTCGATCGGTCCGCCGGCCTCCCGCATCGACGAGATGGCCGCCCTGATCGACGCGGGCATCCTCGACGTAACCGGTCCGGGGCTGCGGGTGGCCACCGACCCCCTCGACCCCGCGGGCGCGGCCTTCGTCGGCACCTCCCCGGACATAGCCGACCTGCGGGTGCGGGCCACGGTGCTGATCGAGGCCCGACTGCCGGAGATCGACGTGCGGCGCACCGCCGATCCGCTCATGGACCGGCTGCTGAGCACCGGTCAGGCCCGGACCCACCGCATCGCGGGCGCGGACGGCTCGTCCTACGAGACCGGAGGCCTGGCCGTCTCGCAGCGCCCGTACCACCTGCTCCAGGGGCAGGGGGTGCCGCACCTCAGACGGTTCGCGTACGGGGTGCCCACCGAGGCCGTGCACTGGGTGACCGCGGCCGGCATCCGGCCGGGCGTGGGCTCGGTGACGCTGGAGGACTCCGACGCCATCGCGGCGGCGGTGCTGGCGCTGCCGGAGCCGCGCCCCGCGCTGCGGCTGCCCGGGACGCCGGCGGTCGCGGCGGGGCCGGCGATGTCCGGCAACGCGGGTGCGGGAGCGGTTGCGTGAGTCAGGCCGCCGTCCGCACCGCGGGCCCGGACACGGGGCTGCTGTCCCCGGTCCGGGCCGGCACGCCCGTCGAGGGCGCCGTCGCCGACGACGGCTGGGTCCAGGCGATGCTCGACGCCGAGGCTGCGCTGGCCCGCGCCCAGGCGCGGTGCGGCACGGTCCCGCCGGCGGCGGCCGCCGCGATCACCGCCGCCGCCCGGGCCTCGGACTTCGACACCAGGGAGCTGGCGCTGGCCTCGCGGGAGACCGCCAATCCGGTGGTGGGCCTGGTCGCGGCGCTCACCGCGCGGGTCGCGGCCCGCTCGCCGGAGGCGGCCGAGTACGTGCACCGCGGCTCCACCAGCCAGGACGTCTTCGACACCGGCGCGATGCTGGTGGCGACCCGGGCCCTGCGGCTGATCGTCGCGGACCTCAGGGCGGTGGCCGACGCCCTCGCCGGCCTGGCGGCCGACCACCGGGACACGGCGATGGCGGGACGCACCCTCGCCCTGCACGCCGTACCCACCACCTTCGGGCTGAAGGCGGCGGGCTGGCGCCAGCTGGTCCTGGAATCCATCGAGCGGCTGGAGCGGCTGGCCGAGGGCGGCCTACCGGTCTCCTTGGGCGGCGCGGCCGGCACACTGGCCGGCTACCTCCAGTACGCGGGCGACGGCGCCGACCCGGCGACCGTCCTGGCCGAGCTGGTGGACGCCTTCGCGGACGAGACCGGGCTGGCCGCACCGGTGCTCCCCTGGCACGCGCTGCGCACGCCGGTCGCCGACCTGGGTGCGGCCCTCGCGCACACCACCGGGGCACTGGGGAAGATCGCCGTCGACGTGCTGGTTCTGGCCCGCACCGAGATCGGGGAGCTGGCCGAGCCGACGGTGGCCGGGCGGGGCGCCTCCTCGGCGATGCCGCACAAGCGCAACCCGGTGCTCTCGACGCTGATCCGCTCCGCCGCCCTCCAGGTCCCGGCGCTGGCCACCGTCCTCGTGCAGTGCCTGCCGCACGAGGACGAGCGGTCGGCGGGGGTCTGGCACGCCGAGTGGCAGCCGCTGCGCGAGGCGCTGCGGCTGACCGGCGGGGCCGCGCACACCGCCGTGGAGCTGGTCCGCGGGCTCACCGTGTGCCCCGAGCGGATGGCGGTCAACCTGGAGGTCACTGGCGGGCAGCTCGTCTCCGAGCGGGTCTCCGCCGTGCTCGCCCCGAGGCTGGGCAAGGTGGCCGCGAAGGAACTGCTGACGCGGGCGTCGCTGCAGTCGGCCGAGACGGCCCGCCCGCTGGCCGCCGTACTGGCGGAGTCCGACGCGCTGCGGGGGGTGCTCACGCCCGCGGAGCTGACCGCGCTGCTCGACCCGGCCGGTTACACCGGTGCGGCCGGGCCGCTGGTCGACCGGGCGCTGGCCGTCGGCCGCTTCGACGCCGATACCTGAGGGCTGTCCGCAGAGTCCCGCCTGCCCCGCGCCCGGCTGTTCCTCCTGGACGGTCGAAACGACGCAGGACAGCGTGGATCTCGGACCTCCGGTACCGGAGGAATTCGGTCCACGGGCGGGGGGCGAGGCGTCAGACGGTGCCGAGGCGGAAGCCGACGCCGCGGACAGTGACGATCCAGCCGGGGTTGCCCAACTTGCCGCGAACGCTGCTGACGTGGGTGTCCACGGTGCGGCGCGACCAGGAGTTGCCCCACACCTGCTGGAGCAGCTGCCTGCGCGGGACGACGGTGTCGGGATGCTGCGCCAGCAGGCACAGCAGGTCGAACTCCTTGCGCGTGAGGGTGACCGGCGCGCCGTCGACGGTCACCTCGCGGGAGCCGACCTCGATGCGCAGCCGGCCGTGCCGGATCTCCTGGGCCGGGCCCGCGGCCGCCGTCGGCTGCCACTGCGTGCGGCGCATGACGGCCTCGATCCGGGCCAGCAGCTCGCGGATCCCGAAGGGCCTGGTGACGTAGTCGTCCGCGCCCGCTTGGAGTCCGAGCACGCAGTCGATCTCGGACTCGCGGGAGGTGACGATGATGAGCGGCACCCGGCTGACCGACCGGATCGCCCGGCACACCTCCAGCCCGTCCAGGTCCGGCAGTTCGAGGTCGAGCAGGACGAGGTCGGCGCTGCCGTAGGCCTGCAGGGCCGCGCCGCCGTGGGCCGCCCTGGTACAGGTGTGGCCGTGTCGGCGCAGCTGGTGCGACAGCCCGTCCCCGGCGTCGGCGCCCACGACCAGGATGTGCCGACCGGAGACCGCGGGCGCCGGCCGGGGTGCGGCCCTGCCCAGTCCGTCGCGGGGCGACGTCTGACCGAGGGCGCCCGGTCCGGGCACGCTCTGGACGGGGCTCCTCTGGCCGGGCGCGTGCTGGCCGGGGGGCCACGCGCCGGAGGATCCGGGGCGCGGCGGCCACGCCTCCCGTACCAGCGCGCGGGCCCGCGGCTCATCGTGCTCGGGGTGTGGAGTGGACGTCTGGTGCTCCGGCAGTGCCTGCGCCTGAACCTGACTCATGCCTCCCCCGGGGGTCGTGGCGAGGCCGGACCGGTTCGGCCGCCGCCCGCGCCGACGCTAGCGGTGTGCGGTCGAATCCTGGTGCAGGGCCGGTCCAGGGTCCGCCCGGCCGCTCGCCGTCCGCGGCCGGCCCGCCCCCTACCTCTGATCTTGCGAGAGTGATTGGAATCCCGGGCCTTTAGGCCCGGGAGGATGTCAAACCGCGAACACCTCGGTGGCGCCGTGGTTCGGGTCGCCCGCCCGCAGGTGCAGCTCGCCCGCCCCGGGCAGCATGACCACCGAGGCCACCGTCCTCTCCAGGCGGTAGATCCCGTGGTCGGCGATGCATACCGGTGGCCGGCACAGCACCGCGAAGTGTTCCTCCGCAGTGGCCTGTGGGTCGAGTCCGGCCAGCCCCTTCGTCACGGCCTCCAGCCGGTCGTCGGAGTTGACGCGGTCGGGGGCCGACTGCCGGTCGAGCGGGGTGAAGTCCTCGTGCAGGTAATGGTTGGTGTGCACGGCCTCCCGCGAGGCGGGCTCGGTCACCCGCAGCCCGGTCCCGCACACCTCGGCGTACACCGCGCGCCGCCGGTCGCACAGCACCAGGTTGCGCGAGCTGGACAGGGTGAGCCCGGCCAGTATCTCCAGGGCCTCGTCCACGCTCCCGGCACGGTCCAGCAGGTGGCGGATGGTCAGGTACGGCGTGACGCCGGGCCGCCACAGGCCGTCGGTCACCAGGTTCAGCCCGATTGCGAGCCCGTCGCTGTTCATGCCGAGATACCCGAGCAGGCCCGCGAAGCTGAGCACCGTCACCCGGCGCGGCCCGCCCGCCCGGGCCAGCGACAGCACCGCGATGTGGCTGTCGATGTCCGCGTTGAGGTCCACCGTCTGCGCCAGCACCGGCCGGGCGGCCGGCCCGGTGCGCGCGTACGCCGTGCAGTCCCCGGCGCTCGGCACCCCGGTGTAACCCATGACCTCGCGGCGCAGCTGCAGCAGCCACGCCTCGTCCTCGGAAATCCCGGCCCCCGCCGCCAGCCCCGCGACCTCCTCGGCGAGGTCCGGGACCGCCGCCGTGATCTCCGCGCGGTACGTGGTGATCGACGGCAGCAGCCCGGCGAACGTCAGCGGCCGGTCGGCGAGGGGCTCCAGCCGCGCCAGGCCGTCGCGGAGGAAGCCGCGCAGCGGGCCGGCGAGTGCCGCCCCGTGGGTGCGGCCCAGTTCGAAGGGGGTGCCGGCGGCCTTGACGTACGCGACGCTCATGCGGAGGCGGCCGCCTTCTTCGGGCCCTGGGAGAGGGCGTCGAGCACCTGCGGCCACTCGGCGCGCAGGATGCTGTAGAAGACCGCGTCGCGGCGGCGTCCGCCCGGCATGTAGTTGAAGGAGCGCAGGGTGCCCTCCTCGGTGGCGCCGATGTTGCGCAGGCCCTTGCGGGCCTGGACGTTGAGCTCGTCCGTCTTGAACTCCACCCGCTCGGCCTCCAGCACCTCGAAGGAGTGCTGGAGCAGCAGCAGCTTCGCCCAGTGGTTGATGCCCTTGCCGCGGAAGTCGTGGCCCAGCCAGGAGGCCCCGATCTCCAGTCGGCGGTCCTTCTCGGCGAAGCTCAGCAGGCTCATGCTGCCCGCGATCCGGCCGCTCTTCCTGTCGGTGATCACGTAGACGGCGCGGCGGCCGGCGGTGTGCTCGGCGAGGTTCGAGTCGAAGAACGCCTCGAAGTCCGCGTCGTCGCCGACGACGACCGTGAAGTAGCGCCAGATCTCGGGGTCGAGGACCACGGCGCGGATGCCCTCGCGGTCCGCCTCGCTGAGCGGGGTCAACAGGACGTGCTCGTTCTCCAGCGTGGTGGCGGCTTTCTCGGACCAACTCATGGTGAGGGACTCCATAGGGCGAAGAGGGGATGGGTATGAGGAGGGTGGGGCGAGGCCGGACAGCCGGGTCGGGCTTTCCAGGATCAGTCCGTCAGCACACGGAGTTTCTCCAACCGGCTGTGCACCACGTCGTGGTGGACGAGGAAGTCCTCGGGCTCGCGCGGGCTGCTCCGCACACCCTCCTCGGCCAGGGCCTCGCCGAAGTTCTGCCCGTACTCCGCGGTGCGCTTGGCCGCCGCCTGCACCGCCCGGTAGGCCTGGTCGCGTTCGACGCCGGCCTCCAGCAGCTCCACCAGCACCGACGACGAGCACACCAGCCCGTTCGTGGCGGCGATCGAGTCCCGCATGCGATCCGTGTCGATACGCAGGTTCTCCAGCAGGTCCGCGGCCCTGACCGTCTGGAAGTGCGCCACCATCAGCGCGTCCGGCAGCAGCACCTTCTCGACCGCCTGGTGGGCCAGGTCCCGCTCGTGCCACAGCGCCACGTTCTCGAGCGCCGTGTTGGCGTACCCGCGCAGCAGCCGCGCCAGTCCGCACAGCAGCTCGCTGCCCGTCGGGTTGGCCTTGTGAGGCATCGCGCTGGAGCCCTGGTAGGCCTCGACGCGCTGCTCCTCGACCTCGCGCACCTCGGTGCGCTGCAGCAGCCGCAGCTCCAGGGCGATCTGCTCGATGCAGGCACCCAGCACGGCCACCGCCTGGATCAGCTGGGCGTGCCGGTCGCGGGCCACGACCTGGCTGGGGGAGGGCTCGACGCCCAGCCCCAACTGCTCGCACACGTACGTCTCTACGGCCGGGTCGATCAGCGAGTACGTGCCGACCGCGCCCGACACGGTGCCCACGGCGACGGCCTCGCGGGCGGCGGCCAGCCGCTGCAGGGACCGCTCGACGGCGAAGGCGTAGCCGCCCAGCTTGTGGCCGAGCGTGGTGGGCTCGGCGTGTACGCCGTGGGTGCGGCCCACCATCACCGTGTCCCAGTGCTCGAAGGCCCGGTCGACGAGCACCTTGCGCAGCCGCTGGGCGGCGGAGGTGAGCACGTCCGTGGCGCGGGCCAGGGTGAGGCCGAGGGCCGTGTCGACCAGGTCGTAGCTGGTCATGCCCAGGTGCACCCAGCGAGCGGAGGACTCCGGCATCTGCTCGGTGTACGCGGTCAGGAAGGAGATCACCTCGTGGTCGCGTTCCTTCTGGATCTCCACGACCCGGGACGGCAGCGGGGCCGTGGCCGCGCGCATGTCGTCGAGGACCGCGGCCGGTACGCGGCCGAGCCGCACCTGTGCCTCGGTCGCGAGGATCTCCACGCGGACGTAGGTCTCGTACCGGTACTCGTCCGAGAAGAGGTGCGCCATCTCAGGCAGGGTGAAACGAGGAATCATGGGACAGCCTTCGTCGGTTGCGGTTGCGGTTGCGGTTGCGGTTGCGGTGGTCGTGGTCGGGCCTCCCGGGCGTCAGAAGGCCGCGAAGTACTCGCGCTGCTCCCACTCGGTGACCTGGCCCGGCACCGGGGCGGCCTGCAGGGCCCAGGCCTCGTACCGGCGCACCTCGCTTTCCTTGAGCCTGGCCAGACAGGCGGCCAGCGGGTCGCCCAGCAGCCGGGCGGCCCGGCCCGCCGTGAACTCCTCCAGTGCCTCGCGCAGGGACTGCGGGACGGCGTCCGAGCCCTCGCGGGGCCCGTCGGCCGAGCCCCCGGCGAGCCCGTCGAGGCCCTCGATGCCGGCGAAGAGCTGGGCGGCGATGTTCAGGTACGGGTTCGCGCTCGGCTCGCCGACGCGGTTCTCGATGTGCGCGCCGGCCCCCGAGCCGACCACGCGCAGCATGGCCGTGCGCGACTCCAGGCTCAGGCTCACCCGGGTCGGGGACAGGGCGTGCTGCGTGCCCAGGCGCTGGTAGCCGTTGACCGTGGGCACCGACAGCAGAAACAGGTCGCGCAGCCAGTCCCGCAGGCCCTCGGCGTACGCCTTGCTCGTGGGGGAGAGCCCCACCGAGAGGCCCTCGGCGCTGAAGACGTTGCGGCCGGTGGCGGTCTCCAGGACGGACTGGTTCAGGTGCCAGCCGCTCGGGTCCGCCCCGGCGATCGCCGGTTGCGACATGAACGAGGCGTGCAGGCCCCGGGCCGCGCACCAGCGCTTGGTGAAGACGCGGAAGAAGAGCATCGCGTCCGCCGTGTCCAGCGCCGACATGGGGTCGAACGTGGTCTCCACCTGCCCGGGGCCCATCTCGTGCTCCATCGACCGCACCGGCAGCCCCAGGCCGAGCAGGGCGAGGGCCAGCGGGTCGGTGACCGGGGCGACCGTGTCGTACGCGGCGTCCAGGTTGAACTGGTAGCCCGCGTTCATCGCGGCCACCCGCGGGGCCGGGCCCTGCAGGCCGAAGCCGTTCCCCTCGTTGCCCGGCTCGTCGTCCAGGCGGCGCGCCAGGTACCACTCGACCTCCAGGCCGAGTACGGGCGTCAGCCCGCGGCCGGCGTAGCGGTCCAGCACCCGGTGCAGCACGTGCCGCGAGGACAGCGGGTGGGGGCGGCCGTCGCGCAGGTACTCGTCGCCGATCACCCAGGCCGTGCGCGCCCCCTCGCCAGGCAGCACCAGGAAGGTCAGCGGGTCGGGCACCAGCACGAAGTTGCCCAGGCCGGCGATCTCGTCGACGCCGATGCCGTGCTCGCCCCGGTAGTCCACCGCCGTGGTGCAGGCCGTGTCCTTCAGGAACGGGCCGGGGCTGTAGTTCATGCCGTTGCGCAGCACCCCGCGGAAGGTGCGGACGGTCAGTGTCTTGGAGCGCACCAGGCCGTGCGGGTCACCCCACACCAGACGGACGAAGTCGATCCCGTCCAGCCCCGCCTCGATCCGCTCGGCGGCCGCCAACCGGGCGTCGTCCCACAGCCCGTGTTCGGCGACGAACGCGTGGCTCCCGACGCTGCCCTCCGTGGCAGGGGTCGACCATGATCTGGAATACATGACGGGAAGCGTCCTTTCGTCAGGAGGTCGACAGGGGGCGTGTCAGGGGCGACGGAGGTCCCCGCGGGCCGGCGGCCGGCCCGCGGGGAGTCGGCTAGCCGACCCGGGACCGGGGCGGCTCCGGGGCGGCCCCCTCGACCGGGGTGCCGGTGATGGACCTCCAGTGCCAGGCCGAGTCGAAGGCCGTCACATCGGCCTGCTCCCCCTGCTCGGCGAGCGCGGCCGCCTGCTGCGTCATCCGGGCGATGAAGGCGGCCACCTGGTGCGCCGCGAGCATCTCCTGCTCGGTGTACGGCTCCCCGTCGGCGCGGACGATGCGCAGGTCCATGAATCCGTTGAAGGGCCGGCCGCACACCTCGACCGACTGGGGGCTGCGGATCGTGAAGCGCACCATGTTGTTGACGTGCCCGTGGTGGTGCTGGTCGGAGAAGTGGGCGATGTCGGGGATGGTGGGCGGCACGAAGTGGTCGCGCTCCAGGACCTTTGAGGTCCGCGGCAGGTTGCCGGCGATGAAGTGCCAGGAGTTGTACTGCATGCGCGAGGACATCGCCCAGGCGGTGTCGGCGAGCGTGGCGAGCGAGTCGCCGTAGTGCCGCCGGGCCTCCTGCGCGGGGACCACGCAGCAGAAGAAGTCCGTGATGCCCCAGGCGCTGATCTCGTCCCAGGCCTCCGCGCGCAGCGCGCGGACCAGCTCCGGCAGCGACCGGATGCCGCGGCTCATCGAGAAGTCGGCCCTGAACGCGGCGGTGGTGGCGGCGACCGCCTCGTACACGACCGCCTCCAGACCGGTGCCGAACTCGCCGTAGGGGCGGGCCAGCCAGGCCGGGTCGGCGTCGTCGGCGAGCCGCAGCTCGGCCAGCCGGTCGCCGACCACGGGCAGCGTGGCGCGCAGGTGGTCGGTGACCTGCCGGTCCCGGTCCACGGCCACCTTGCCGTGCGGGGCCGCTACCTTCTCCACCTTGTGGATCAGGGCGCCGTGGATCTCGCGGTACAGCTGGACGGTGCGGGTCACCTCCGGGCGGTGCGCGCCCAGCCCCGTGGCCAGGGCCATCAGCGCGTCGATGCCGGCGTCGGGACCGGCCGCGGGGATCCGCTCCCCGCCCAGGGCTCCGTTGTAGTTGCGGCGGGTGCGCTCCAGCAGCCGGCCCACGTTCTCCGGGGTGAGCTGCGAGCCGTTGACCTCTTCGATGCGGCCGTACCCGGCCGAGCGGATGAGCAGGCTGATGCCCACGACCAGCAGGGCGTCGTGGTCCGACCACAGCTCCAGCGGCAGGCCGGCCAGGCTGGTGAACACGCAGTCCGGGTGGCCCGGCCACAGCGTCTTGCCCACGACCGTGTTGGTGTCGCGGAAGTTCGTGTACTGCTTGTCCTCGACGTAGAGCATGAAGGGGGCGGTGCGCCGCGCACCCTCGGTCAGCTGCGCCAGCAGCGCCTCGCGACCCTCGCGGCCCTGCTCCGCCAGCCAGCGGCGGCTGTCGGCCGCGTCGCGGTCGAACCGCTCCTGAGCCGTCGTCACCTCGCGCTGGTAGTCGTCCAGGTGCCGCAGGGTCCACGGAACCCGCAGCACGCCGGCGACCAGCGTGTGCTGCTTGGCGAGCGGCTGCTGGGAGGGAACGCGGACGACGACCCGGCCGCCGGTGGTCAGGCCGATCTCACCGAGGAACACGGTGCGCTCCGCGGGGTCCGCGACGGCCCCGGCCGGTTCGCGTGCGGCTCCGGACAGGCCGGCGACGACCTTCAGCGCGGCGGCGTCCGCGGTGCGCAGGGCGCCCTCCTGGACCTCCGCGGGCACGTGTCCGTCGAGCGTGAGCAGGGTGTCCAGGGCCGCGCGTATGTCGGCGGCGGCCGAGGCCTTCCGCCACACCCGGGCCAGCAGCCCGGGGAACCCGGCGTCCTCCTCGCGTACCCGGTCCGGCTTGGGCGTGGCGCCGGCCGCCAGGCCCAGGCGGCTGGGCCGCCGGCTCTGGCGCTTGCGGGAGTTGGCGGCTCGACGGGATCCTTCGCGGTCTACGGGCGCGGTCATGCGGTGCCTTTCCCGGTGAGTGCGATGTGGCTCCACATCGCGTCGTCGGTGGGCGTCCAGTCCTCGTCGACGTAGATGCAGTCGACCGGGCACTCCAGGACGCAGACGGGGCAGCCCGAGCACAGCTCGGGGATGATCACGACGTCGAGCCCGCGGTCGAAGATCGCGCCGAATTGTTCCGGGCAGCTGCGCAGGCAGCTGTCGCAGGTGATGCACTCGGACGTCTCGATGCGGCGCGGGGGCTTGGTCCAGTTGCCGGCGCGGCTGCGCGTGGCGATCCGCAGGTCTCGCCCGGACGGCACATCTGAAGAAGCGTTGTCTTCCACGGGCATGGGACCCCTTAGACGTCGTGTCGATGACGGCTCGAACGGACGCTTCGAGCATCCGGGGTTCCTCTGGACCAACTCCTGAACCCCGGTCGGGGCGTGCTGGAGCGTCACACCCGGGACGCCGTCACGCCGGCCGGGCAGGAGCGTTTTCGTGGAACTGACGGCCCCGGATCGCCGGCGTCACTCAAGCTGAGCGCGATGCGTACACGGCAGGCTGCTGATGGATCTGCACGTGGTGAGGTGCGTATGACACAGCAGCAGAAAGGGCCGTTGAGTGCATTCGGGAGCGTTACGGTGAGCCCCTGGCCCTTGCACGGATCGCAGAAAGCGCTCTGCTCAGCCGGTTCCATTTCACCTGACTCTTGCGAGGATGCCCCGGCGTTCACGCCGGGGAGGAATCGCATCCTGCTTACGGCAGTGTGGAGCGTCGCCGTGTGCGGTGTCTGGGGCGCGGAGGGCCCGCGGGGCCGCCGCGGGCGGAGAAGGCGAACATGTGTGCCCGCGTTCGCTGGTTGTGGTGGCTGTGTCGTGAGGAGGGTACGGGTGTGCGTGTGCCGCACGTACGGTCTCGTGGTGGAAGCCGGGTGAGCGGGAGTCGGGATGTTTGACATCCTCCCCCTCTTAAAAGAGGGGGATTCCAACCCAGTTGGGTTGAGGTTCACGGATACTCGAGCGGCGGCTGGTGGCCGCTGTCATCCCTCCGGCACCGGCTGATCGCCGGGGGCGGGGGATCCCGCCCTGTCCTGCCGCGACGTTGATGGCTGCGTTGGTGTCCGCGTTGCAGGTGAAGCCGCAGAAGGAGCAGACGAACTCGGCTTGGCTCTTGCGGAGTTCTTGTCGATCCATCCGCAGGCGGAGCAATGCAGGGAGGTGTAGGGGGCGGGGACGTCTTCGACCCGGCCGGGGGCCTTGTGTTCGGTGCGTTGGCGCAGCAGGCCCCAGCCCTGGGCGAGGATGGCCCGGTTCAGCCCGGCTTTTTGTCTGACCTGTCTGCCGGAAGGTCGCCCGGCAGCGGCAGGACACCGGACGAATGGGGTCTCCCCTGCTCGGAGCTTGTCGGAGAGCTTGGGGAAGGGCGAAGAAGGTCGTGCACGACCACGACGCCATCGCGGTGGAGGACTTCCGGCCGAAGTTCCTCAGCCGGACCACGATGGCCTGCAAGGCCGCCGACGCCGCCATCGGCGCCACCAAGAAAGCCCTGCTGGAGATGGGCCGCAAGCACGGGCGGGACATCCGCCTCGTGCACCCCGCGCACACCACCATGGACTGCGCACAGTGCGGAGCGAGAACCAAGCACGCACTGCCGCTGTCACAACGCACCTACACCTGCACCGCGTGCAAAACCGTGTCCCCCAGGGACAAGAACTCCGCACGCGTGATGCTGCTCCGGGCCGGTCTCGACCCGACTGGCGTCGAGGGCGCAAGACCTCCTGGAGCGCTGCTCCAGGAGGCGGCCTGAGCCAGGAATCCCCTCCCTTCAGGGAAGGGGAGGTTTCAAGGCATCATGTCCTGCCTGGTCTTGAGCCCCTCGGCGAGCAGGCTCCATTCCTTGCCGATGCGCTCGGCGATCGGGGCGATGACGCCGAGCCAGTGGGCCGGAACCGCGTCGATCAGCTCCCGCCAGCCGTCGTCCGGCTCGGCGGCGTGCAGCTGCATCCAGCGGAGGAACTCCCGGCCGCCCGCGGCGTAGCGGATGGTGGGATCGGCGGCCATCTTCGCCGCCACCGTCGTCCAGGCCGGAATCTCGTCGGTGCGGTCCCTACGCTGCGGCGCGCTGTCGATGCTCGGTGCCACCCGCAGCGGCACATGGGCTGCGCCACCGGAATCCGCGCCGCCGGGAACTGCCGAGACGGGCCGCGACGGTTCCCCGGACAGCTGTACGGACCGCACGGGGTGGACGGGGTGGGCGGGGTGGGCGGGGTGGGCGGGGTGGACGGATCGCAGGGGCTGCGCCGCCGCGTCGGGTGTCCGGCGACCGCTGCGCTCGGGGCTTTCGCCACGCCGCAGCCGGGCGCTCACGTCGTGGACCGTGCCGAGCGACACGTCGGTCTCCCGGGCGACCTGACGGAGCGGGGCGTTCGGGTGCTCGGCGATGTACTCGGCGGCCCGCAGTCGGCCCTCGCCCGGGCCCACCGGACGCCGCCTGCCGTCCCGGCCGATGCGCTTGCCGTCGAGCGGTGTTCCCTCACTCGGCTTCTCGCGCAGCGACGCGATCGTCTTCGCGCTCAGCCCGGTGATGCGGGCGATGGCACGGTCGGACCAGTCCGGGTGGGAACTCAGGACACGCTGGGCTCCGGACACGCGGTCGGTCTTCGACAGTGGCAGTCCGTGCGAGCCGTTCGCCTTCATGGCGATGACGAGCGCCTCGGAGTTCGAACAGTCGACGAAGCGCGCCTTGATGCTGCTGTCGCCGCGCAGCTTGGCGGCTTCCAGCCGGTGCAGGCCGTCGATGATGCGGTAGCCGTCGATCTGGACCAGGATGGGCGGCAGCTCCGCCGAGCCGGCCGCGTCGACGAGAAGCTGGATGTGCGCGGCGTCCGTGCCGCTCCGGCGCAGAGACACGCCCGCCGACAGCGCGTTGACGAGGATGTCGCAGGCGGGAAGCTGCTCGAGGTTCTTCAGATCGAATTCGCTGCGGGCCGACGCGTCGACGCCTTCCGTCCTGACGGAGCCGAATGCGTTCGTGATCAAGGTAGCCTGCGCGCTGCTCTGAGCCATTCCTTCACTTCCTCTCTGCTGCCGCTGCCGATGAGCATCGCAGGAGGGGCTCTAGCTGCAGTTGAGGGGAGAATGAGGTTTCCTGGAAATGCAGGACAGCGGGTGTCCGCCGGACCGGCGGACACCCGCCGCGGCAGCACCGCGGCGACGGCCGGCAGGGCGGCCGCCCGGAGTGCGAGCATCCCTGCGGGCCACGAGGCGGACCGTGCGGCGGGCTGTGTGGCGAGGCGGTCGAATACCTTCGCGGTGAGCGTGCCGGGGGAGACGGTGAACCACAGCGCGGGTAAAGGGGTCCCCGTCTGTGATATCAGGAAGGTCATTCCGTTCAGTAGGCGTCGGCCTGCCAGGTTTTGAACGATGGCCGCCGCTTTACGTAAACGGCTATTTTATTGCCGTTATGGCTCTCCGCGGAAGCGGATGTTGCATCTGCCTACTTTCCTCAGTTGAACCCGGAAATCCATGAAGGTGGCTATGAAATCATTCGTGAATGGTTCGGCGAGCACGGGGCGGCCAGTGATCGGGATCTGTGCGCGGACCGCGCCGGTCACGTTCCAGGGCAGCGACATGGTCGTCAGCTTCGCGCTCCAGTCCCACCTGGCCTTCCTGACCGCGGCGGGCTGCACGCCCCTGCTGCTTCCGCTGCTGCCCGGCGTCGAGGCCATGGCGGACCGGATCGACGGCCTGCTGATCCCGGGTGGCCCCGATGTGGATCCGGCGCTGTACGGCGAGAACCCGCACTCCGGCACGCGGGCGATGACCCCGGAAGCCGACCGCGCCGAACTGGCGTTGATCCGGGCGGCACTTGACGCCGAGCTGCCCGTGCTGGGCATCTGTCGCGGCATGCAGCTGCTCAACGTGCTGCACGGAGGCACGCTGCACCAGCACCTGCCCGAAGTCACGGGCCACGACGGCCACCGCCCGAACACGCCGTCCTTCACCCTCGGCTCCCACCCGTTGAAGCTGGAGCCGGGCAGCCGGATCGCCGGAGTCCTCGACGAGGACGTGCCGGTGACGGCCTGCCATCACCACCAGGCCGTCAACCGGCTCGGTGCCGGCCTCACCGCCACCGGCTGGGCGGAGGACGGTACCGTCGAGGCCGTCGAAGTCACGGATCGCCCCTTCGCCGTCGGCGTGCAATGGGAAGCAGGATTCACACCCGACCAACGACTTCATCACGCACTCGTGCACGCTGCCGGACGCTGACCCGCAGGTCTTCGGCGATCACCGAACGTGCCCCACCCCGAGGCGAACCTCTCAGTCATTTGACTCCTCCCCCTCCTAAAGGAGGGGGATTCCTGGCTCACGTTGGCTGCGGACCGGCGGTCCGGCAGCTCTTGCACGATCGGCACCAGCCGGGTTGAGACCAGCCCGGACGAGCATCACGCGGGCGGAGTTCTTGTCCCTGGGGGACACGGCTCCGCACGCGGTGCAGGCGTAGGTTCGTTCCGAGAGAGGTAGTGCGTGCTTGGTTCTCGCTCCGCACTGTGCGCAGTCCATCGTGGTGTGCGCGGGGTGTACGAGGTGCAGTTCACGGCCGTGCTTGCGGGCCATGTGGATCAGCGCCTGCTTGGTCGCGCCGATCGCGGCGTCGGCGGCCTTGCGGGCCATCGTGGTCCTGGCGAGGAACTTCGGACGGAAGTCCTCGACCGCCAGCCGGTCGTGGTCGCGCACGACCTTCTTCGCCCACTTGCGGCCGGTGTCCTGCCGCTGCCGGGCGACCTTCCTGTGGAGCTTCGCGGTCTGTCGCTTCGCTTCGCAATAGCCCTTCGAACCGGCCTGGCCGCGCTTGGGCTTGCGGCGGGCCGTCATCCGCTGGTAGCGGGCCAGGCGCTGCGCAGCGTTCTTTCCGTGCTGGGCATGCGGCAGGTCGTGGGCGTCCGAGGTGGTGGTGGCCGTTTCCCTGACGCCCCAGTCGATGCCGATGTCCCGCCCGGTGGCGGGCAGGGCCTCGGTGGTGATCGCCACGACAAACGAGGCGTACCAGTGGCCGAGGCTGTCGCGGTGGACGCGGACGGAGGACGGCGGTTTGGGCAGATCCCCGCGACCACGCGACCGTCACGGCGATGCCGCCCGCGAGGTGCAGGCGGCCGTCCTTCAGGCGGAATCCGCGCTGCGTGTAGTTCAGTGACGGGTCGGCGGCATGCTTCTTCTTGTACCTCGGCATCCCCGCGCGCCGGTGCTGCGGCAGCCGGGCCTTGACGTCCTTCAAGGCCTTGGAGCGGGACTTGGCGAAGTCGCGGATGATCTGCTGCTGCGGCACAGAGGATCCCTGACGTAGCCACGCGTTCGCCGTGCGGGCCTCGGTCAGCATCCTGTCCAGGCGGGCCGGGCCGCACTTCTCGTCGTCGGCGTATGCCTTCTTCGAGCGGGCACAGCATTCGTTCCAGATCCACCGGCACCGCGCCCACTCCGCTTCCAGGGCGGTGCGGGCGGTCGACGACACACGGAGCCGGTAGGTGTACCGGGCACACCCGGCGCCCTCGGCTTCCCTTAGGGGCGTCATGCCACCACTCTACCACTACGGTAGGGGCATGAATGAGGAAACAAAGATCACTCTCAGGATTCCCGCAGACCTCCACCGCTGGCTGACCGACCAGGCCAGAGCCAACCGGCGGTCCCTCAACTCCGAGATCCTGCACCGGCTTGAGGGTGGGCGCGACGCCGCTGCCGCAGACGCCGAATTGCCCTGACGGCGATTCTGCTTTCCCTGTCCTGCTCCGCAGGAGTCCAATTCCTCCCCGGCCTGAAGGCCGGGGCATCTTGGAGGAGTCCGGTGATCCGATGAATCCGGCGGTGCCGGTGACGGGAATGCCGTATTTCCCCTCAGGGTTTCCGGTTCGCGTGCTGAGAAAAGCCGGAAGGGTGGAGGCGGGCCTTGTCCCGACACCACCCGGCCGCCCTCGTTGCCGGCGCCGCCGCCCTTGCCCGCCATGTGCGTGGCCGGCTTGAGCCGTTGGCGTACACCGCCCGACAGCGTGGTGAGTGGTCGGGCCGTTTCGCAGGCGCCCCAGGATCAGCCCCGCATCAGCCCTGGATGAGCCCGAGGACGTCGCCGTCAAGGTCGGTGAAGGTGGCCACCAGCCGGCCGCCGCCGACGTCGGAGGCCGGCTTCTGTACCGTGGCGCCCGCCTCGGCGAGCTTCGCCTCGGCTGAGGTCAGAGCAGTCCAGAGATGCGATTCACCCTCGGCCTGAAGGCCGGGGCACTCTCGCAGGATCAGAGGTAGGCCAGGGCGAGGTCATGCCCGGGTCCGGCACCAGGCCGATGTGCTGCCCCGCGACGTCGTAGCCGACGTAGTGGTCCCCGTCGGTCTGCGGCTCGCTCATCGGTTCATTCTGACTCCAGCAGGTTTCGAGCCGCTTCAAGGAGCCCCTTGCCACGCTGTATGCGCCGTGCATCCAGAAGGGGTATCCATGAAGAAGCTCGCATTGGTAAATGCGGTGATCGTGATCGGCCTGTCGGTTCCGGCCGTCACCCCCGTGGCGGCGGCCGAGGGGGCTGCCGCGCCGACCACGGGAACAATCGCCTGGTCGCCGTGTCCTGACATCGACCCGAACCTCGGTGCGTTGCTCAAGGGCCTGGAGTGCGGCTCGGTGGAGGTCCCGCTCGACTACGCCCAGCCCAGCGGTCAGAAGATCAAGCTGGCGCTGACCCGCGCCAAGCACACCGTCACCGACGACCAGTACAAGGGCGTCGTGCTGCTGCACCGCGGCCAGTGGCCCGGCCCGATCAGCCGCGACATGCCCACCCGGTACGCCAAGGGCACGACCGGGCTGGCGAAGGACGTCGGCGCCGCTTACGACTGGATCGGCTTCGACCCGCGCGGCGTCGGGGCCAGCGAGCCGGCGATCGTGTGCGACCCGTCCTACATCAACCCGGTGCTGGCCGACCCCGTGCCGAAGACGGCCCAGGACGAGCAGAACGCCGTGGCCAAGGCCGAGGCGTACGCCAAGAGCTGTGGTGACAAGTACGGCGACCTGCTCAACCACTTCACCACCAAGGACTCCGCGCGCGACCTCGACCAGATGCGGATCGCGCTCGGCCAGGAGCAGATCACCTACTACGGCATCGACTGGGGCGGCTACCTCGGCTCGGTCTACGCGACGATGTACCCGACCCGGGTGAAGCGCATGGTGCTCGACAGCGTGCCCAGCCCCAGCGGCGTGGGGTACCAGAACCAGATGTCCAAGAACATCACGTCCGAGTACAACGGCGGGATCTTCTTCGCCTGGGTCGCCAAGTACGACTCCGTCTACCACCTGGGCACGACCGCCGACGAGGTCGAGGCGAACTACTACAAGGGCCAGGACGCCCTCCGTGCGGCGCCGGTCGACGGCAAGATCGGACCGGGCGAGTGGGCGAACGCCTTCGAGCAGGTCGTCTACCGCAGCTGGACCTGGGTGAGCCGCGCGAAGATACTCTCCGACTTCGTGGTGCGCGGCGACGCGACGGCGCTGCGCGCCGACTCCCCGACCCCGGGCTTCCCTCAGCAGAACCGCGTCGCGATGACCAACGCGGTCAACTGCACCGACGGCCGGTGGCCGAAGGACTGGAAGGTGTGGAGCGCCACCCTCGCCAGCCAGTACGCCGCCGGGAACCACCTCCTGACCTGGAGCAACGGTTGGTACAGCGCGCCGTGCGCGTTCTGGCCGGTGCAGACCCAGGCTCCGGCGCAGGTCGGCAACGGCAGCGCCAACGTCCTGCTGGTGCAGCCGCAGTACGACAGCGCACACGGGATGTTCGGCGCTCTCGACATGCGTATCCGGTTCCCCAACTCCCGTCTCATCATGGAGTTGGGCGGCCACAACGTCGGCTCGGCGCTGTCGGCGAACAACAACCCCTGCCTCAACACCTACGTCAGCGACTACCTGAGGGACGGCACCCGTCCCACCTCGTCGTGGGGCATCGACGCCACCTGCCAGGCGCCCGAGGACCCGGTGCCGCCGACGGCCTGATCCGTCGTCAGCTCGCCCCCGCATGATCACCATGCGGGGGCGACAACTGCCATGGATTTCCTAATCATTCATAGTCGTCTCTGGTCAGACATCTCACGTAGCTTGGTTTTGTGAGGCTGTCGGAGTGGGCGCGTCAGCAGGGCGTGAGCTACCAGACCGCCTGGCGGTGGGTGAGGGACGGGAAGATGCCCGTGCCGGTCCGTCAGGCGCCGTCCGGGACGTGGCTGGTCGACGAGGTTGCCGCCCCGTCGTCCGGGCGCGTGGTGGCGTACTGCCGTGTGTCGTCAGCCGATCAGAGGGCCGACCTGGATCGGCAGGTCGCGCGGGTGGTGTCCGGCGCGAACGGGCTGGGCCTGGCTGTCGCGGAGGTCGTGACCGAGGTCGGGCCGGGGTTGAACGGGCGATGCCGCAAGCTGCACCGGCTCCTCGCCGACCCGGACACGGCTGTGATCGTGGTCGAGCGCCGTGACCGGCTGGCCCGGTTCGGTGTCGAGCACCTGGAGGCCGCGCTGTCGGCGTCCGGCCGGCGTCTGGTCGTCCTCGACCCTGCCGAGACAGCAGACGATCTCGTGCGGGACGTCACCGAGGTGCTGACCTCGATGTGCGCCCGCCTGTACGGGCGGCGGGCGGCGAAGAACCGGGCCGCCCGCGCCGTGGCCCTGGTGACCGGCGAGGCCGCCGAGTGAAAAAGTTCCGGCCGCAGCCGGGGTTCGTGGTGCAGGCGTACCGCTTCGCGCTGGACCCGAACGCCGCCCAGGAGGCCGCTCTTCGGTCGCGCTGCGGTGCGGCGCGCGCGGCGTACAACTGGGCGGTGGGGTGGGTGACCGCGTCCTGGTGGCAGCGCCGGGCCGAGGAGACGTACGGCGTCGCCGGGGCGGAGCTGACCGAGTGGCGGCCGTGGTCGCTGCCATCGCTGCGTAAGGCGTTCAACGCCGCCAAGCACACGGACCCCCGGTTCGCCTCCTGGTGGGAGGAGAACTCCAAGGAGGCGTACAACACCGGTCTGGCGAACGCGTCGGCCGCGTTCGACAACTACGCGAAGTCGAAGAACGGCAAGCGGCGCGGCCGGCGGATGGGGACGCCGCGCTTCAAGTCGAAGCACAAGGCGCGCCTGTCCTGCCGGTTCACCACCGGCACCATCCGGGTGGACGCCGACGGACGGCACGTCACACTGCCCAGGCTCGGCACGATCCGTACGCACGAGCCCGTGGCCGGGCTCCTCGCCCGTGTCCAGGCTGGGACCGCGCGCATCCTGTCCGCGACCGTCCGCCACGAACGCGGACGCTGGTTCGTGTCCTTCCAGACCGAGGTCAAACGCGACCTCGTCCGCGTCGCACGGCCCGAAGCCGCGGTCGGCATCGACCTGGGCGTGAAGACTCTCGCGGTCATGGCCGACAGCACCGGTGAGATCCGCGAAGTGTCCAACCCCAGACGTCTGGACAGCGCCCTGAAGGAGCTGCGCCGCGCCTCCCGCACCGTCTCCCGCCGCCGCGGTCCGGACCGCCGGACCGGACAGCGGCCCTCTTCCCGGTGGAAGAAGGCCGACGCCGTCCGCAACAAGGTGCACCACCGCATCGCGAACCTCCGCGCCAACGCCCTGCACAAGCTCACTACCGCCGTGGCCGCCGAATACGGCACCGTCGTGGTGGAGGACCTGAACGTCGCCGGGATGCTCCGCAACCGGCGCCTGGCCCGCAGGATCGCCGACGCCGGATTCGGGGAGATCCGCCGCCAGCTCACCTACAAGACCCAGCGCAACGGCTGCCGCATCCTGGCCGCCGACCGCTGGTACCCCTCCTCCAAGACCTGTTCCGGGTGCGGCGCGGTGAAAGCCAAGCTGCCGCTGCACGTCCGGACCTACGAATGCGACGCCTGCGGCCTGGTCATCGACCGGGACGCCAACGCCGCACACAACCTCGCCGCACTCGCGGCAATCGCAGCAACAGGTACCGGAGTGGCCGCAGACCTGGACACCCCCAAGGTGTCGAAGCCTCGTGGAGCCGACCAGAAGACCCGCACCACCCGCCCCCATCGCAAGACAGGGACGGGGCGGGCAGGTGGCGCAACCCTGCCGCAGCACCGGCAGACGGAAACGAGAGACCGTCCTCAAGCCGAAGCCCTGACGCTTTGGTGATGTGACGGACCTTCCGGGCCGAAATGCCCGGAATGCTGAGACCTGACTACGGACTCAGCAACGGCCCGCTGTCTCCATCGTGATCATGCGTTCCGCAGACGTCTTCTCCAGGCTTGCCCGGTGGTTGCGGTTGCGACGGTGACCAGGACCGTGATGCCGGCGACCACGAAGGCCGCGGGCAGCGGGCCCGCGAGGTCGGACAGTGCGCCCATGACGAGGATGGACACCGCCACGCCCGAAGGCAGCAGCGTGGCCCTCAGGTCACCACCGACGGGAGCTCCTCGTCGGATGCCGAGGCCAGCAGCCGGTACTTCCGCGTACGGCCCCGGCGCATCCAGGCCTGGCGGGAGGCGAACCCCGGAGGAACCCGTTCCCCCGAGGCACGTAGTCGGCCGGTCACCCGCGTGACCGGCCGGCGGCTTTTCGGAGTCCAGTCGTTCTTGACCAGGGTTGCGGATGACGTTGTCAGGCTGTGCGGGAAAAGCCATCTGAATTCTGGAAGGGCGAACATGACGTCAATCGAGGTTCCGGTCCTGATCGTGGGCGGCGGCGGGTGTGGCCTGTCCGCCTCCGTCTTTCTCTCTGACCAGGGCATCGACCACCTGCTGGTGGAGCGGCACGCGGACACGTCGAGGGTGCCGAAGGCGCACTACCTCAATCAGCGCACGATGGAGATCTTCCGCCAGCACGGGATCCGCGATGACGTCCTCGCGGAGGCGGCGCCGCTGGACAAGTTCGGCAAGGTGCGCTGGGCGACCACGTTCGCTGGTGACGGGCCGATCGACGCTCGCCAGATCCATGAGATGGACGCCTTCGGCGGTGGCGAACTGACGGAGCGCTACGGGGCGGCCGGGCCGGAACTGCCCTCGAAGCTGCCGCAGATGTGGCTGGAGCCGATCCTGCGTCGTCACGCGGAGCAGCGCAGTCCGGGGCGGATCCTCTTCAGCCACGAGGTGATCGACTTCTCCGACGAGGGCGACCACGTCGTCGCCGAGGTGCGCAACGTCGAGACCGGCGAGGTCATCACGGTCAAGGCGCAGTACCTCCTCGGCGCCGACGGCGGCCGCTTCGTCGGCTCCAAGGTCGGCATCGAGATGCAGGGCCCGCCCAGCAACGTCAACACGACGACCGTGTACTTCTCCGCGGACCTGTCGCAGTGGTGGGAGGAGGGCACGCTCATCACGCACTACCTCAGCCCGGAGGACCCCGACCTCTCCGTCAACCTCATCGAGATGGGTCCGAGCTGGGGCAAGGCCTGCGAGCAGTGGGGCCTGCACATGGCCCCCGGCCCGGCCGGCCGCTGGGACAACGAGACGGTCGTCGACCGCATCCGTGAAGTGCTGAAGGTGCCGGATCTGGAAGTGACCGTGCACAAGATCACGGACTGGATCGTGAACGCGATCCTCGCCGACAAGTACCGGGTCGGCCGGGTGCTGATCGCGGGCGACGCCGCGCACAAGCAGCCGCCCGCCGTGGGCCTCGGCCTCAACACCGGCATCCAGGACGCGCACAACATCGCCTGGAAGCTGGCTGCGGTACTGAACGGCAGCGCGCCCGAGAGCCTGATCGACACCTACGAGGCCGAGCGCCGGCCCGTAGGCCGCGAGAACGTCGACTGGGCGGTCTCCGCCGCTCAGCACCACCAGGCGGTCATCGACGCCATCGGCGGCGGCCACAACATCCCGGCGGGGCGCCGCGGGCAGCGTCTGGCGGCGTACTTCGACCCGTCCCCGCTCGGCGACACTGTGCGGGCGCGGGCCCTGGAAATATTCGACACCCACCGCGGCGGCTGCCAGTCGTTCGAGATGGAGATCGGCTTCGCCTACGAGGAGGGAGCGGTCGTCTCCGACGGCACCGAGCGCCCGGCCCGCGTCCCCATGCGCGACGAGCACACGCCGACGTCGCGCCCCGGTCACCGGCTGCCGCACGCCTGGATCACCCGGGACGGCGAGCGCCTGTCCACCCTCGACCTGACGGGCAGGACCGGCTTCACGCTGATCACCGGCCCGGAGGGGACGGCGTGGAGCGAGGCGGCCGCACGCGTGGCGGAGAAGTTCTCCGTCCAGGTCAACGCGGTCCGCATCGGCGACGGCGCCGAGTACGCCGACGTGGACGGCGGGTGGGAGGCCGTCCGGCAGATCACTGGTGCCGGCGCGCTCCTGATCCGTCCCGACCAGCACGTGGCCTGGCGCAGCACCGGCGCCGGCAAGGACGCGGAGCAGGCGCTGACGGAGGTCTTCGCTACGATCCTGGACCGCTGATGCGGTCAGGGATCCGATCAGGATCCGATCAGAGATCCGGTCAGCGATCCGAGCACTGACCGGATCTTCTGATGCCGCGACGAAGACCGCCGCTTCCGCGACGCGGAACGGGCAGGACGAGAAGGGCCGTGCCAGGGCACGGCCCTTCTCGTCCTGCCCGTAAGCCGGCGCACGCATGCCGAATCCAATGGAGTGATCCCGAAGTGATCACTCCATTGACATCCTCCCCCTCTTAAAAGAGGGGGATTCCAACCCAGTTGGGTTGAAGTTCACGGACGCTCGACCGCTGTTTGGGCGGTGTCGTCCCTCCGGCACCGGCTGATCGCCGGGGGCGGGGGATCCCGCCCTGTCCTGCCGCGACGTTGGTTGCTGCATTGGTGTCCGCGTTGACCTGCGCGCGTTCCTTCACGGTGAGCTGCGGGCAGTTCAGCTTCCGCCCGTCGGAGAGGGCGGCGGTGATGGTCACGCCCCGGTCGATACCGATGACCTCGCCGGTGGCGGGTGCGGTGACCGGTGCGGGGATGACCGCGAAGGCGATGTGCCACTGGCCGTTGCGCAAGGTGACGCGGAACGTCTTCGCGGCGGGCAGGTCGGTCCGGGTGAGGCGGAAGCGGACCCAGCCGCAGCCGGGCACCTTGACCCGAGCCCACCGGCGGTTCAGCTGGCGTACCACCACCGAGCGGCCCATGACCTGCCTGCCGGTCTTCGCGTTCAGCTTCGGTGAGCCGTCCTCGGTCAACTCCGGCACCCGGTCGGTGCCGATGACACGCTCAACGCCGAGATCCTGCACCTGCTCGAGATCGCCCTCGACGCCAGCAGGGCAGAGGAATCGCCCTGACGGCGATTCCTCTGCCCTGCCCTGCTCCGCAGCAGCTCGCATTCACCCCCGGCCTGAAGGCCGGGGCACCCTGCAAGGAAACGAGGTGGATTCGGGCTCACACCCCGGCTGCGACCGAGTCAGCCACCGCAGCCTTCTTCACGACGGGGAGGATCTGGTCGACGGCCCTGCGCGAGGTCATCATGCAGACACCGACGCCCACGCCGTCGTACACCGCACCGCAGACCGCGAGTCCGGGCTGGGTCGCCACGGTCTCACGGATCCGCCGCACCCGGTCCACGTGGCCGACGGTGTACTGCGGCAGGGCGCTCTCCCAGCGGCTCACGCGGGACGCCACCGGGACACCGGTCACGCCGGTGGCCTCGGCGAGCTCGGCCGTCGCCAGCGCGACCAGGTCGGCGTCGTCGAGCTGGAGCAGGTGCTCCTCGCCGAACCGTCCGAGCGAGCAGCGCACGATCTCCACCTCGCCCGCCAGGTGCGGCCACTTCACCGTGGTGAACGTGACCTCCTTGACGGCCTTCCCCTCCTCCGCCGGCACCCGGTAACCGGCGTAGCCGCGGCCTGAGAGCCCGCCCGGGAACGCCGTGCGCGGGTAGGCGAGCGTCACCATGGCCACGCTGGAGTACGGCACTTCGGAGAGCGCCGAGACGGCGGAGGACGTACCCGGGATCCCGGCGAGCAGGCTGCCCGTCGGGCCGGCCGGGGTGGCGATGATGACCGCGTCGGCGTCGATGACCTCCGAGTCGGTGGCCGACCCCACGGTCACCTGCCAGCGGTCACCCTTGCGTGTCAGGTCCCGGACGGGGGTCCCGGTGCGCAGGGCCGTGTCCGGCGCGGCGTGCAGCACCTGCTGGACGATCGCCGCGGGCAGCGTGCCGAAGCCGCCCTCGAGGGTGGCGACGCTCACCGGCGGGGGCTTCTCGCCCTCTTGCAGGTGCGGCACCAGCGAGCCGGCCGCGTCCGCGAGCGAGATGTGATCGCGGGACGCCCTCGCCAGCGGGGTCAGGGTGGCTTCGAACGAGAGGTCCGAGGCACGCCCGGCGAACACACCGGCGAGGAACGGCTCGACGAGGCGGTCCACGACCTCCTGGCCGAACCGCCCGCCGACGAAGGACGCGACCGAGATGTCGCCCTTCAGGTCGAACGAGGGCAGCACGAGGTCCTGCTGCGCCCGCTCCAGGCCCTCGGGGGACAGCACCCCGGACCGGGCGAGGTCGTCGATGTCACAGGGCACACCCATGAACTGACGGTCGGGCTGGTGCCTGATCGTGCCCCCGGTCCAGATCGCCGACGCGGTGACGGGGCCCGCCGACATGATCTGCTCGCCGAGTCCCGCCTCCTTGATCAGGCCGGTGGTCTTCTTGCGGTTGGCGTACAGCGACTCGGCGCCCTCGTCGACCGCGACTCCTGCCACGTCGGAGACCAGCAGCTTTCCGCCCAGCCGGGACGAGGCCTCAAGGAGCGTCACGCGCACCGGCTCGTTCCGCAGGTGGAACGCCGCCGCCAGTCCCGAGATCCCGCCACCGACGATGACCACGTGGGGCTTGCCGCTCGCCTGAGCCTGTTCGCTCCCAGTCATTCCACCAGCTCCTTCATGGTTACGGTGTCGTAAGGCCCGTACGGTCGGCGCCGAGACAGGCCGTGGGCAGTCTGGCCGAGCGCCCCGGACCCTGGGTGGAGGGCGCCTTGAAGGCGGGCCGATCTTTCGCGATTGCTCGCCGGTCGGCTGTTCGACCGCGGGTTTTCGGCATTTGAACAGGGTGGTTCGACGGCAACATCGGAGGTGCCCGGGCATTTGCGTTTCGTACCGTGAACGTATTAATTCATTGCTTAAAAACCGGGCGCAGGATGTTCCGCTCGCGGCCTCCGCGTATCCGGCGAATTGGCGTTCCGGGGGCGTTGGAACCTGGACCTCATGAAAGGGAAAAACGTGCCGTTCGAGAAGGTCGCGCTCATCACGGGCGCCAACAAGGGCATCGGATTCGCCATTGCGCGGCAACTCGGCGAGCAGGGGATCACCGTTCTCATCGGCGCCCGGGACGAGGTGCTCGGCAAGCAGGCCGCCGACGCGCTGGCAGACGAAGGCGTCACGGCCGTGCCGCTCCGGCTCGACGTGACGGACCCGGCCTCCGTGGGGGAGGCGGCCCGCGAGATCGAGCGGCGGTTCGGGCGCCTGGACATCCTGGTGAACAACGCGGGCATCGCGGGCGGCTTCACCGGGACGCCCAGTGAGGCGACCGCCGTCGACCTGCGGGAGGTCTTCGAGACCAATGTGTTCGGGGTGGTCACCGTGACCCACACGATGCTGCCGCTGCTGCGCCGTTCCCCGGCCGGCCGCATCGTCAACCTGTCCAGTCACGTGGGCTCGCTGACCCTGGCCTCGGCTCCGAGCGGCCCTCTGGCGGGCCTCAACATGATCGCCTACCAGTCCTCGAAGACCGCCCTGAACGCGGTGACGTTCGCGTACGCGAAGGAGCTGCGGGAGACCCCGATCAAGGTCAACGCGGCGCTCCCCGGAGTGGTGGCGACCGACATCAACCAGAACCGCGGGTTCCGGTCCCCCGCCGAGGGCGCGGAGATCGCCGTCCGGCTCGCCACGCTGGACGAGGCCGGCCCGTCGGGCCAGTGCCTGTCCGACGACGGCCCCGTTCCGTGGTAGCGCGCAACGTCACCATCCCGCGAGGGACCTCGGCCGTTCGCGGCCATCACACCTGACAGCCGGGCCGGGCAAGGACCGGCGGGCACACAACATGGAGGCAGACAGTGGCGGTTGCAGAGACGATCCTGGTGACAGGCGGCACCGGCCGGCAGGGTGGGGCGGTCGCCCGCGAACTGCTGCGGCGGGGTTTCTCCGTGCGCGCCCTGGTCCGCGACCCGCAGAAGGCGCAGGCGCGGGCGCTGGAGGAGGCGGGCGCGGTCCTCGTCCGCGGTGACATGGACGACGAGGCGTCGCTGGCGGCGGCGACGGAGGGTGTGTACGGGGTCTTCAGCGTGCAGACCTTCCGGGGCGCCGGCGGCGTCGAGGCCGAGATCCGCCAGGGCAAGGCGGTGGCCGACGCCGCGGTGCGGGCCGGGGTGAAGCACTTCGTCTACAGCTCGGTCGGCGGTGCGGACCGGGACACCCGCGTCCCGCACTTCGAGAGCAAGCTGGTGGGTGAGCAGTACCTGGCGACGCTCGACCTGCCGACCACGGTGCTGCGGCCGGCGATGTTCCACGACATCCTCCTCGACATCGCCCCCCGCGCGAGGCAGGGCGAGCTCGTCCTGGCCATGTGGCTCGACCCCGAGACCTCGGTGCAGATCATGGCGACGAGCGACATCGGCGCCTTCGCCGCGGACGCCTTCGAGAACCCGCAGGAATGGATCGGCCGGACGGTCGACATCGCCAGCGACGAGCTGACCGGGCCGCAGATGGCCGCGGCGTTCGAGGCCGTCTCCGGCATCCCGACCCGCTTCCAGCAGCTGCCCATCGAGCCGCTGCGCGCGGGTCGCCCGGACCTGGCCAACATGTTCGACTGGTTCGAGCGTGACGGTTTCCAGGCCGACCTGACCGAACTGCGCAAGAACAGGCCGAACCTGGTCTCCGTGGAGGCGTGGCTGAAGGACAACTGGACCGCCCCGGCGGTCGCGGCCCGCGGCTGACGCCCGAGCCGGCCGTGGTGGACGCCGGGGCTCAGGCGAAGATCGGGTTTCGGGTCCGGGTGCGCTTGAGCTCGAAGAACCCGTCGGTCTCGGCCACCGCGAGCACGCCGTCCCAGAGCTTCACCGCGGCCTCCCCCCGCGGTGTGGGCGTCACCACGGGTCCGAAGAAGGCCACCCCCCCCACGGCGATGACGGGGGTGCCCACATCGGTGCCGACGCGGGCGATGCCGTCGTGGTGCGAAGCACGCACCGCGCTGTCGAACGCGTCGGACCCGGCCGCGTCGGCCAGGGCGGGATCGAAGCCCGAGGCGGCCAGGGCCGCCTCGTAAGTGGCCCGCTCCTTGGGCGCCTTGTCGAGGTGGAACCGGGTGCCGAGTTCGGTGTAGAGCCGGCGCAGCGCCCCGGGTCCGTACGTGTGCTCGGCGGCGGCGCAGACCCGTACCGGCTCCATTCGCAGGGCCAGGTCACGGTGCCAGCGCTCGTCCAGGTCCGCGCGTCCCTCGTTGAGCAGCGTCAGGCTCATGATGTGCCAGCGGATCTCCAGGGGCCGTCGCTCTGCGACCTCAAGGACCCACCGGGATGTCATCCACGCCCAGGGGCAGGACGGGTCGAACCAGAAATCCACCGGGGTCGGGGTGTCGTGTGCCAACGTCGGCCTCCTCAAGGCGATTGCGAGTTCGCGGTCGGCACAGCCTGACAAGCGGGGTCGGATTCCCGGTTGAGTGTTAGTAGAGGTGGGCTCCGTTCAAACGCGAGAATTCCCCGGTTGAACATTCTTGTCAATGACGTGAGAAACTTGGTCGGTTGCGGCGGAGAGAAGC
The DNA here is from genome assembly GCF_055567635.1 of Streptomyces sp. NPDC026500. Lineage (NCBI taxonomy): Bacteria > Bacillati > Actinomycetota > Actinomycetes > Kitasatosporales > Streptomycetaceae > Streptomyces > Streptomyces sp. NPDC026500. Next base: position 70,005 of record NZ_JBVHQB010000030.1, read on the forward strand.
GTCGACTTATCGTCTGGAATCCGAGAAAAGACACTCTGAGGGGAAAGCGATGTCCGCATCGGCCGAGGTCCGCGACCAGTCGGATTCCTACGCGCTGCTCGAATTGATTCAGGGTGCCGTCATCACCCAGGCGATCTCCGTCGCAGCCCGGCTCGGCATCGCCGACGTGCTCGCCGACGCGCCGCTTTCCGCCGAGGACATCGCACTGCGGGTCGAAGCCGACCCGCGGGCGACCCACCGGATCCTGCGCGCGCTGTCCGGCCACGGAGTCTTCGCGGTCCGTCCGGACGGGCGGTACGAGAACACGGCGCTGTCCGACAAGCTCCGCGAGGACGCTCAGGACTCGATGCGGAAGTTCGCCCAGCTGATGAGCCACCCCCTGCTGCACGAGGAGTGGGGCCACCTGCTCACCACCGTGCAGACCGGCGAGGCCAACCTGCCCAAGCTGCGCGGCATGAGCACGCTGGATTTCTTCCACGCGAACCACGCCTACGCCGCCGCGTTCTTCCAGGCGTTCGGCAAGGTCTCGGAGTCGGAGACCGACCCGGTCCTGGCCGCCTACGACTTCTCCCAGTTCCGCACCGTCGTGGACGTCATCGGCGGCCGCGGCTACCTCCTGGCGGGGGTCCTCCAGCAGGCGCCGAACGCCCAGGGCGTGCTGTACGACTTCGAGATCGCGACCGTGGACTCGGCCTCGCTCTTCGAGGAGGCCGGCGTCGCGGACCGCTGCACCGTCGAGCACGGCGGCTACCTTGGCAAGCTGCCGAAGGGCGGTGATGCGTACCTGTTCAAGCGCATCATCCACAACTTCTCCGAGGAAGACGCTTTGACCGCCCTGCGCAACGCACGCGAGGCGATCGGCCCCGACGGCAAGCTGCTCTGCATCGAGTACCTGCTCCCCGAGAACAACGAGCGCCACATCGGCCACACCATCGACCTCTGGCTGATGCTGATGATCGGTTCCCAGGACCGCACCCTCGCGCAGTACACCGAGCTGTTCGCCAGGGCGGGCTTCAAGATCAGCAGGGTGATTCCCACCGCGTCACCGATCTCGATCATCGAGGCGATCCCGGTCTGACGGCCCTGTCCCCGGCGTCCTCTCACCTTCCAGCGCACCGCTATCACACAGGAGAACTCCCGATGGCTCAACGGATGGGCAACCCCTCCCTGGTCGTTCCCGGCGCCCTACAGCCCCTGCTCGACCTGTCCGAGGTCATCGGCAAGGTCGGCGTGCCGCAGTCGACCCTCGACTTCATCCGGCTGCGCGTCGCCGCGCTCAACGGCCGGGTCTACACCTTCCCGGCCGAGCCCGCGGACAAGCGCCTGACCCTGGTGGACACGTGGCGGACCGAGCCCTCCTTCACCGACGCCGAGCGCGCCGCCCTGGAGCTGGCCGAGGCCGTCACCGTGCAGACCGACGCCCGGAGCGCGCCGTCGGACGAGGTCTGGGCGAACTCCTCCAAGCACTACACCGACGTGCAGCTCGGCGCCCTGATCATGCACATCAGTCTGGTCAACTTCTGGAACAGGGTGAACGTCGCCACCCACCAGGACGACGCGGTCTGGCGCTGAGGAAGAGGAGACATCACCGTGTTGAAGCTCATCAACGCCGGCCTGGGCCGGACCGGCACGACATCACTCCAGGTGGCCCTGGAGCGGCTCGGCCTCGGGCCCTGCTTCCACATGTTCGAGATCGTCGACGACGAACAGCGCCTCGCCCAGTGGGAGCGGATCATCTGCGACGGCGAGCGCCCCGACTGGGCCGCGCTCTACGACGGCTACACCTCCGCGGTGGACGGTCCCTCCACCGTCTACTACCAGCAGATCAGCGAGGCGCTCCCCGGGACCAGGGTGGTCCTCACCGTGCGCGACGCCGAGGGCTGGTACAAGAGCACCTACGACACGCTGTACCAGTTCGCGCTGCGGACCATGGAGCACCCGCCCGAGCCGGGCTCCCGGCAGGCCCGGCTGTTCCGCGTCGTCAACGCCCTGGTCTGGGAGGGCCTCTTCGACGGCCGGTTCTCGGACAAGGACCACGCCATCGAGGTCTACCACCGGCACACCGAAGACGTCGTGCGCGCCCTCGGCGCGGACAACGTCCTCGTGTACGACGTGCAGCAGGGGTGGGAGCCGCTGTGCGCGTTCCTCGGGGTCGAGGTTCCCGACGAGGAGTTCCCGCGCGCCAACAGCTCCGAGGAGATGCGTCAGCGGATAGCCCAGGCAGCCGGCGCCGGCCCGGTCCCTGCCGGTTGAGTCAGCAAGTCCCGGCATCACGACGAGAACGGCAGCCGGCGTCCGAGGACGCCGGCTGCCGTTCTCGGGTTCCGGGCGCGCCCCGTGGGCCCGCGCCGATCACCGGCGCGGGCTCACGGCATTGCGTGTGTGTGGTTGCCGCCCGCGTGCAGATGGACGGCCGGCGACACCACGAGCGGCCGCACCATGTGCTGCTCGTGCTCCAGCATGTGGCAGTGGTGGACGCCCCTGCCGACGACGGGGAACCGGACCGCCACGGTGACCAGCTCGCCCAGCGTGGCGTTCGGCGTGATCTGGCCCGCCGTACCCACCCGGATGACGTCCTTCTCTCCGAGCTCGTGCGCTTCCAGCACCCCCGCGGCCTTGAACGCGATGGGCCTGGCCGAGCCGCGGGTGGCGCGGTCGAACCCGGTGATGTCGTAGTTCTCGCGGGACTGCACCTGGAAGTGCGACAGATGGATGTGCATGGGGTGCGGGGACGCGGCGAGGTTGAGGTACTTCCAGATCTCCACGCTGCCGAGCGCGGCGGTGAACGTCCTGCCGTCGTCGTACGCCATCGCCGTCCTGCGCAGCGTCTTGACGGTGCCCTCGGCGTCCCGGACCTGGATGGTCCCGGGGGAGGGGAACGTGATCCCCGCCGGGTCGATCTCCTCCATCTCCCACAGCTCGGGAATGTTCGTCGAGCCGGGACCGACCACGACCACCCACCGGGGGGCGACGTCGTGGGGCAGGTCGTGGTGGGTGAGCCGCTTGAACGTGGGCGAGATGACCTCCGGCAGCACAAACCGGTTGGACGGGCGCTGGTCCGCGACGCGGAACTGCATCACGTCGGGCTCCAGCAGGTCGTTGGGCTTGTCGGAGGCACCGGGCGCGATGCCCTCCAGCGTGTTGACCAGCTTCAGGGCCCGCCCCCGGAACGCGCTGAAGTCGATCAGTACGTCGGCGCGCTCGCCGGGGGAGAGGTTGAGCGCCCCCTCGACGGCCAGCGGCTTGTCGATCAGACCCTGGTCGGTCCCGATCACCCGCAGCGCACCCGGGACGGGCCGGCCGTCCGACAGCAGCATCAGCCGGTATATCCGGGAGTTCGCGGCGTTGACGATCCGGAACCGGTACCAGCGCGGCGCGACCTCCAGGTACGGCCAGACCACCCCGTTGACCAGGGTGTAGGGGGCCGCGTGGGTACGCATGAGCCGCTGCGGGCCGATCATCTCCACCTTGTGGACCAGCCGGCCGGCGAGGGCACCGGACTCGTCCACGTCGAAGTTGCGGTCGCTGAGGATCAGCGGGACGTCGCGGGCACCGTCGGGCAGGTCGAGCGCCTCCTCCTCCTCGTTGCGGGAGAGGAACAGGCCCGCGAGCCCGGCGTAGACGCTGAAGCGGCTCACGTGGTGGGTGTGGTCGTGGTACCAGAGCGTGGTCGCGGCCTGGTTGTTCGGATAGGCCGACAACTGCACGTCGCCCGGACCTATGAGATTCTCCATCCAGCCGTCGTTGCCGCCGCCGGTCAGCATGCCGTGCATGTGCACCGCGGCCCACGGCGCCAGGTCCGACACGTCGGGGACCACCTGGGTTCCCGACGTGCCAGGGTAGTTGGAGAGCGGGTCGGGTGAGCGGCCCGTGGTCGAGCCGAAGTCGACGGCCTTGACGGGGATGTTGCCCGTCAGCTGGTTCTCCCAGACGATCCGCAGCGGACGGCCGCTGACCGTCTGGATCGTCGGGCCCGGGTAGACGCCCTCGTACGTCCACATCGTCACCGGCGGCATCTCCGAGTGCACGGTGACGTCGGCGGTGCGCATGCGGACGGTCAGCTCGTCATGGTCGCCGCGGTCGCGGGGGCGCAGCACCGGCGGGACCCGCAGCGGATCCCTGAACTTCGTCAGCTTCAGCTCGGGCGCCGTCGGCTCGGGCCCGCCGGCCGTCACGGCGGCCGCGCCATCTGACTTGAAGAAGGGGGTGGCGGTCACCAGGGCGCCCAGCCCGGCCATGGCGCCGTAACGCAGCAGCGTGCGGCGGTTCGGCCCGGATGGCTCGAATGTTTCGGAAGCTGTGGGATCCATGCGCCCGACGGTAGGGGCGGCCGCTCTCGTCGAACTCGAGCTCGGCTCCAGGACGTGCCTTTCCGGCAGGGCCCGGCGCCGGTGGACGGCCCTGCTACTTCGGCAAGGCCGTCCGGGAGGCGGATTTCAGACCGCTACAGGCTCGGTGTCCCGGTTGATGAGCGTCGCGTAGTGGCCACCGCGCAGGAGCAGCTCGTCGTGGGTGCCGCGCTCGGAGACCCGGCCCCGGTCCAGCACGATGATCTCGTCGGCGTTGCGGACGGTCGACAGCCGGTGGGCGACCGTGATGGTGGTACGGCCCACGCTGGCCGCGTCGATGGCCTTCTGCACGGCCTGCTCGGTATGGGTGTCCAGGGCGCTGGTGGCCTCGTCGAGCACCAGGATCGGCGGGTCGCGCAGGATGGTGCGGGCGATCGCCAGCCGCTGCTTCTCGCCGCCGGAGAACCGGTACCCGCGCTCGCCGACCACCGTGTCGTAGCCGTCGGGCAGCAACATCAGATAGTCGTGGATGTGGGCGATCCGCGCCGCCGCGAACAGCTCCTCGTCGGTCGCGTCGGGCTTGGCGAACCGCAGGTTGTCCGCGACCGTGGCGTGGAACAGGTACGTCTCCTGGGAGACGACGCCGACCGCGGCCGTGAGCGTGTCGAAGGACAGGTCGCGTACGTCGACCCCGTCGATCGTGACGGAACCGGACGTGACGTCGTACAGCCGCGGGATGAGGTAGCTGAGCGTGGTCTTTCCCGAGCCGGTCTCTCCGACGATCGCGAGGCTGCGGCCCGCGGGGACGGTCACGTCGACGCCGACCAGCGTCGGCTGCTCCGTTCCCGCATAGGAGAAGCCGATCCCTCGCATGCGCACCTCCCCCCGCAAGGCGGCCGGCTCGACCGGCCGCTCGGGCTCGGCGATGTCAACGGGCAGGTCGAGGTACTCGAAGATGCGGCCGAACAGCTCGAGAGAGCCCTGGATCTCGATCCCGACGGTCAGCAGCCGCTGCGCCGGGCGGAACAGGCTCTGCTGGAGGGACGTGAACGCGACCAGGGAGCCGATGGAGATGGCCATGTGGCCGTTGTTCGAGGTCAGCCCCGAGACCCAGTAGATCATCGCCGGCATGGAGGCTATGACGATCCAGATCGTGGACTGGTACCACAGGCCCGCGGTGGTGACGCGCACCTCGACGTCGGTGAGCTTGCGCGACTGCCGCGCGAAGTTGTCGGTCAGGGAGTGCGAACGGCCCATGGTGTGGCTGAGCAGGATCCCGCTGATCGACAGCGACTCCTGCATGGTCGACGACAGCTCGGCGAGCTGCCTCTGCCGGTCACGGGTGATGTTCCGCCGCTGGTTCCCGACGCGACGGCTCACCAAGGCGAATGCCGGAAGCATGAGCATGGACGCGAGCGTCAACCGCCAGTCGAGCAGGAACATGGCGGTGGTCGCGGCGATGACGACCGTCACGTCGGACAGCAGCGCCGTGGCGGTGGTCGTAATGGTGACCTGCATCCCGCCGATGTCGTTGGAGATGCGCGACTGCACCTCGCCGGTACGGGTGCGCGCGAAGAAGGCCAGCGACATCCGCTGGAGGTGGGAGTACACCGCCGTGCGCAGGTCGTGCATGACGAGCTGGCCCACCGTGGCCGACACGTGCGTCTGCCAGACGTTGAACGAGCTGGTGGTGACCGACACCATGATCATGCCGAGGGAGAGCAGGGACAGCAGCCCCAGCCTGTCCTGCGGCAGCGCCGTGTCCATGATCTCGCGGATCAGGAACGGGTTGACGAGGGCGACCAGGGAGGAGCCCGCGACCAGCAATACGACGGACAGCAACTGCCTCCGGTACGGGCGGAACAGTCCGAGGATGCGTCGCAACTGGCCGTCTTTCATCAGTGCCTGGGGACGCGTGGTGCCCGAGCCGGCGCTGCTCACCCTGGCCTCCTTCTCTTTGTTGGTCAGTTCCAGTCGACAAAACGCAGGGACGACCGCGGAGTTCAAGCCGCCGGGGCCCCGCGCCGGAACGAGAGCCGTGGACACGGGCATGTGCCGCGGCGTGGTCACCAGATCCAGATCGTGCCTATCCCAGCTGTCTGACCAGTGCCGTCCATTGGGCGAGCTCCGCTTCTGACAGCGGTGGCACGCACGGCTGGTCGGCAGGCAGGGCGGCGGATTCCTTCCATGCGCAGGGGGGACACAGGTCGCCCCACGCAAACCCCGTCCACATCAGGCCTTCGCCCCATGTCTTCCATGGAAATCGCATAGCGGACCTGGGCCTCGCGCCCATATCGATCTCCGTTCGTAGGGGAACCGCCCGAGGTCATCTTGTGCAACGGTGCTCAACAGGACGTCGGGACCGTGTCGAGTTTTGCTGGAGGACGGGCGCCTCAGCGCGCGGCCAGCAGTCCGCGGCTGCGCAGCACCCGGCGCTCCAGCGGGCTGAAGAACAGCAGGTCGATGGCGACGCCGACGACGAAGATCAGGATGATGCCGAGCAGCACACCCGGCATGTCGGAGAACTCCCGCTGGTTCTGCAGGTAGCGGCCGAGGCCGATCCCCAGATCGGGGGAGGAGGCGATGAGCTCGGCGGCCATCAGCGACCGCCAGGAGAACGCCCAGCCCTGCTTCAGACCGGCCAGGTACCCGGGCAGGGCGGCGGGCAGCAGCACGTGCCGGGCGCCGCGCAGACCGTTCGCACCGAGCGTACGACCGGCCCGTAGGAACAGCGGCGGCACCTGGTCGACCCCGGCGATCAGGCCGTTGGCGATCGAGGGCGCCGCACCCAGCAGAATCACGGCGTACATGGCCGAGTTGTTGATGCCGAGCCAGATGACGGCGGCCGGCACCCAGGCGACCGAAGGCAGCGACTGCAGGCCCGTCAGCACCGGCCCGATGGCGGCCCGTATCGGCTTGACCCGGGCGACGAGCAGGCCGATCGGCGTACCGATCGCGACGGCCGCCACGAAGCCTGTGACGCCGCGCCAGAGGCTGGTCCAGATGACGGAGAACAGGGTGCCGTCGCTCCAGAGGAGCGTGAGCGCGTGCCACACGTCGGCCGGACTCGACAGCTTCTCGGGGCTGGCCAGGTGCAGGCTGTAGGCGAGCTGCCAGAGACCGACGACCAGCACGACGCCCAGGATCGGCGGCAGCACTTTCGCCCTCAGTACCTGGCTGAACGAGGCGCGCTGCGCGTGGCCGGCCTCCAGTGCGTCCAGGCCGGCCCCCAGCGCGTCGAGGCCGGCCCCCAGCGTGTCGAGGCCGGCCCCCGCGCCGTCGCGGCGGGCGGCGCGGCCGCTCGCCGCGGGCCGGGTGTCAGTGCTGGACATGGCGGCGTATCTCCCCACGCAGGTGCTCGGTGATTTCGATGGACAGCGCCGCGACCTCGGCGGATTCGCCCCGCAGCGAATGCGGCAGGTCGACGCGCCACTCCCGGGCGATCCGGCCGGGCCGGGACGACAGCAGGACGACGCGCTGGGCGAGGCGCACGGCCTCTCTGACGTTGTGGGTGACGAACAGGACGGTGAGCTTGCGCTTGTTCCAGATCCGGGTGATCTCCTCGTGCAGGACGTCCCGGGTGATGGCGTCGAGTGCGGCGAACGGCTCGTCCATCAGCAGTACGGTGCTGCCCTGGGCGAGCGCGCGCGCCACGGCCACGCGCTGGCGCATGCCGCCGGAGAGCTCGTGCACCCGCTTGCGGTACGCGCCGCCGAGGCGGACCAGCTCCAGCAGTCGCTCGGCCTCGGGCCTACGGTTCTCGCGCGGCACGCCCGCCAGGCGCAGCGCCAGCTCGATGTTCCGACCCGCGCTCAGCCACGGGAACAGCGCGTGGTCCTGGAACATCAGCGACGGCCGGGTGCCGGGTACGTCGATGGTTCCGGCGCTGGGCTCGTCGAGCCCCGCCACCAGGTTCAACAGGGTGGATTTGCCGCAGCCGGAAGCGCCGAGCAGGGTGACGAACTCGCCCGGGGCCACGTCCAGGTTGATGTCGTCGAGCACGACGGAGCCCGCACCGGGGCGGCCGAAGGCCTTGGAGACGTGCGAGAGCCGGACCGCTGGGTAGTCGTCCGTGGTCTCGACGACGGGGACGCACTTCGGGATGGTCAGTGCCGTGGTCATTGCGGAAACCTCCTGCGGGCGTGGACGGGGGCACTGCGCGGAGCTACGGGGTGCGGGTCGTCACTTGACGCCGAGCCCGGCGTCCGCCACGGCGGGCCGGCCCGCCGCCGTGAGTACCTTGTTGAGCAGGGTCAGGTCGACGATCCCGGAGAGTTCGGGCTTGTCGAGCAGGCCCGCGGCGACCGCGTGGTCGGCCCCGGTCTGCAGGGTGCCGGCCAGCGGGTCGTCGATGAAGTCGATGCTTGCCCACGCGGGGTCGAGGATGGCGGGCGGCAGCGCATTGCCCGTGTCGGCCTTGATCCGCAGGTTGGCGTCGGCCTTCGCCTTCTCCGGGTCGGCCTTGATGAAGGCGTTGGCCGCCAGCGAGCCGCGCAGCACGGCCTCGACCACGTCGGGGTGCGCGGTCAGGAACTTCTGCGAGACGATGATGTCGGTGGTCACGAACTTGCCGTCCGGCCACAGCGACTTCTCGTCCAGCAGGACCTTCGCGCCGAGCGTGACCAGCCTGGAGGCGGTCGGCTCGGGCACCCAGGCGCCGTCGATGGAGCCGGACTTGTACGCCTCCGGCACCACCTTGTTCTCCGTACGGAGCACACTGACGTCGCCCGAGCCGGAGGCCGCGTCCACCTTGTAGCCCTTGCCTGCCAGATAGTTGAGCAGGGCGACGTCCTGGGTACCGCCCAGCTGCGGGGTGGCGAGCTTCTTGCCCCGGAGGTCGTCCAGCGAGCTGATCTTCGCCGGGTTGACCACCAGCTTGACACCGCCGGAGGCTGCGCCGCCGATGACCCGCAAGGACGTGCCGTGCGACTTGACGTAGCCGTTGATCGCCGAGTTCGGGCCGGTCCAGCCGATGTCGATCGAACCGGCGTTGAGCGCCTCGTTTTCGGCTGGACCGGCGTTGAAGAGCTGGGACTTGATCCGGGTCGACCCCAGCTCCTTCTGGAACAGGCCGTCCTGCAGGCCCACCAGGGCGGTCCCGTGCGTGAGGTTCGGGAAGTAGCCGATCTTCACGGTGTCGGCGGAGAGCTTCGCACCCGAGGCGCCGTCGGTCTGCTTCGCCGGGGCTGCCTCGGCACTGGAGCCGTAGCCGCAGCCCGACAGCAGTCCGGCAGCCGCGGTCACCGCTACGGCCGCCATGGCCACGCGCCCGATCGTCTGGCAGTGCATCAGACCCAGTCCTCCTCGTTGGTTGCTTCGGCCGCGCGCCGTACGGTCTCGAAGGGCTCATCCGCCATGCCGGCTGCGAGGGTGGTGCCGTCGGCCGGGTCGATCAGCAGGAACGAGCCCGTGCGGCGGTTGTCGGCGTAGGGGTCGAGCGCGAGCGGCTCGGCCGTGCGCAGCACGACGTGGCCGATGTCGTTGACCTGCAGGCCCTCGGCACCGGGGCGCCGTTCGAGCGTGCTGATGTCGATCCGGTACGAGATGTCCTTGACCACGGCGCGCACGGTGCGGGTGGTGTGCTTGAGCAGGACCTTGGCGCCGACGTGCAGGGGGCGCTCGTTGAGGTGACAGACGCTGGCCTCGATGTCCTTGGTGGGCGCCCCGGCCGTGCCCCCGGCCGCGATCAGGTCGCCGCGCGAGACGTCGACGTCGTCGGTGAGCCGGACGGTGACGGACTGGGGCGCCCAGGCGACGTCCGTCTGCGTGCCGAGCGCGTCGATGGCCGCGACGGCAGTGGTGTGGCCGGAGGGCAGGACGGTGACGGCGTCCCCGACCCGCAGCACGCCGGAGGCGATCTGGCCGGCGTAGCCCCGGTAGTCGAGGTGCTCGGCAGTCTGCGGGCGGATCACGTACTGGACCGGTAAGCGGGCGGGCTCCTCCCTCGGGTTGCTGCCGACCGGGACGGTCTCCAGGTGCTCCAGCAGGGTCCGGCCGCCGTACCAGTCCATGGTGGCGGAGCGCTCGACGACGTTGTCGCCGGCCAGCGCGGAGAGCGGGATCGCCACGACGTTCTTGACCCCGAGCGTGGCGGCGTACGAGGTGAACTCCTCGGCGATCTTCGCGAAGACGCACTCCTCGTAGCCGACGAGGTCCATCTTGTTGACGGCCAGGACCACGTGGGGCACCCGCAGCAGGGCGGCGACCGCAGTGTGCCGGCGGGTCTGCTCGACCATGCCGTTGCGGGCATCGACGAGTACGACCGCGAGGTCGGCGGTGGAGGCGCCGGTGACCATGTTGCGGGTGTACTGCACGTGCCCGGGGGTGTCGGCGAGGATGAACCGGCGGCGGGCGGTGGCGAAGTAGCGGTAGGCGACGTCGATGGTGATGCCCTGCTCCCGCTCGGCCCGCAGGCCGTCGGTGAGCAGGGCCAGGTCGGGGGTGTCCTGTCCGCGGCCGGCCGAGACCTGTGCGACGGCCTCCAACTGGTCGGTGAGGACCGACTTGGAGTCGTGCAGCAGGCGGCCGACCAGGGTGGACTTGCCGTCGTCGACGGAACCCGCGGTGGCGAAGCGCAGCAGCGTGGTGGCGCTGAGCTGCTCGGTGGTGGTGGTCATCGCTAGAAGTACCCTTCGCGCTTGCGGTCTTCCATCGCGGCCTCGGACATCTTGTCGTCGGCCCGGGTCGCGCCCCGCTCGGTGAGGCGGGAGACGGCGATCTCGGCGATCACCGCGTCGAGCGTGGCGGCGTCGGAGTCGACGGCGCCGGTGCAGGACATGTCGCCCACGGTGCGGTAGCGGACGAGCCGTTTCTCGACCGTCTCGCCGTCCTTCGGGCCGCCCCACTCGCCGGCGGTCAGCCACATGCCGCCCCGCAGGAAGACGTCCCGTTCGTGGGCGAAGTAGATCTCCGGCAGTTCGATCTTCTCGCGGGCGATGTACTGCCACACGTCCAGCTCGGTCCAGTTGGAGAGCGGGAAGACGCGCACGTGCTCGCCCGGCGCGTGGCGGCCGTTGTAGAGCTGCCACAGCTCGGGGCGCTGGCGGCGCGGGTCCCACTGGGAGAACTCGTTGCGCAGGGAGAAGACGCGTTCCTTGGCGCGGGCCTTCTCCTCGTCGCGGCGGCCGCCGCCGAAGACGGCGTCGAACTTGTGCTGCTGGATCGCCTCGGTCAGCGGGACGGTCTGCAGCGGGTTGCGGGTGCCGTCGGGGCGCTCCTTGAGCTTGCCGGCGTCGATGTAGTCCTGGACCGAGGCCACGTGCAGGCGCAGGTTGTGCTGCGCCACCGTGCGGTCCCGGTAGTCGATGGCCTCGCGGAAGTTGTGACCGGTGTCGACGTGCAGCAGCACGAACGGCACCGGTGCCGGTGCGAACGCCTTGAGCGCCAGATGCAGCATGACGATCGAGTCCTTGCCGCCGGAGAAGAGGATCACCGGCTTCTCGAACTCGCCCGCCACCTCGCGGAAGATGTGGACCGCCTCGGACTCCAGCGAGTCCAGGTGCGTCAGCGCGAAGGGGTTCCCCGACGCCTCGATCAGGCGATGGGTCATGGTCGTCATGCCAGGCCCCTCTCGGTCAGGAAGGTGTGTAGCTCGGCTGCGGAATCGGCCACCGAGCGGCCCTGCGTCTGGATGCGCAGCTCCGGGCTCTCAGGTGCCTCGTACGGGTCGTCGACGCCCGTGAGACCGGAGATCTCGCCGGCCGCCTGCTTGGCGTACAGGCCCTTCACGTCGCGCTGGGAACAGAGCGTGACCGGGGTGGCCACGTGGATCTCCAGGAACGGTGTGGCGCGGGCGGCGTGCCGGGCACGGACGGCGGCGCGGGAGTCGGCGTACGGGGCGATGACCGGAACCAGCGTCTTGACGCCGTGGGAGGCCAGCAGCCCGGCCACGAAGCCGATCCGCTGCACGTTGGTGTGCCGGTCCTCACGGGTGAAGCCCAGGCCCGCAGAGAGGAACGCGCGGATCTCGTCGCCGTCGAGCACCTCGACCTCGTGTCCCTGGGCGCGCAGGCGCTCGGCGAGGGTGCGGGCGAGAGTGGTCTTGCCCGCGCTGGGCAGCCCGGTCAGCCACACGGTGGCGCCGCGCGCAGCGGCCGGGGCCGCCTCCGCGGTGTCCCCGGCGGCCAGGGTGTGAGCCGTGGTCACGGTGATGTTCTCCCGGGAGGTAGATGGCGTACTTTCAGGGATGGGTCGTACGTCCCCCGCGCTGCAGGGCGTCGCTCGCGGGCAGGGGCGGCGGGACCTTTCAGGCGGTGGCGAACTCGACCAGCGTCCGGCCGAGCACGTCCATGTCGATCCGGTGCCAGGATCCGGGCAGCTCGAGGCCCCGGCCGTTGGGCAGGGCCGCCGCGGTCGCCGCAGCCGCCGCACGCAGCCAGGCGCTGGTGCTGTCGCTGTTGAGGACCAGCGTCTCCGTCCGGAATCCGGCGAGTTGGCCGGCCGGGACGGTGAAGTCGCCGCAGATCTTGACGTCGTACAGCAGCGTGTGCGCGTTCGCCTCGTTCATCGCCCAGATCGGGCTCCTGCGCCACTGCGCGACCGCGTCGGGGGTGAGGCCCAGGACGGGGCCGAGGAAGTACTCGGCCGCCTCGTCGCGCCGGTCTTCCTCCAGGATGACCCGGAGCGTCTCCGCGGAGTTCGACGGGGGCTTCGGGAACCCCTCGACCCGGAAGAACGGCTCGTGGAGAGCCAGCTTGGCGATCGGCGTGCCCGCGAGCGCCGCCTGGAGCGCCACGTTCGCGCCCGTGGACCCGGCGAACACGGCCGCTGAGCCGCCCGCCTCCTCGATCACCGCCCGGAGATCCTCGATCTCCCGCTCGACGGCGTACTCGGGAGCGTCACCGCTCTGGCCGCGCCCGCGGCGGTCGTAGGCATACACGGTGCAGTGCTGCGCCAGCTCGGGAACGAGCTCGTCGAAAATCGTGTGATCACGGAACGCACCGTTGAGCAGCACGAGTGGGGGGCCCTCGCCCGACTTGTCGTAGGCGATCGTCGTACCGTCCCGGGAAACGACCTTGCGCATCACGCACTCCTCGTGCCGACCGGAGGTGCTCTCACCTCGCCCTGTGTCTGCAGCTTCGAATGCGCCGGTGCATCACCGGTCGAGAACCGATAGCGGCCCGCTTGCACCGCCTGCTGCCCCCAGCGGCGCCCAGTAACTGACCTGCGGTTCTTCCCGGGAGAACGCAAACAGCCGTTCTTCACGCTTCGAGGTGTCGACCAACGAAGCGCTGAGGAACGGCTGGTGCGTATGGCGTCGGAGGCCTGCTCCCGGGCTCAGCCCCGCAGGGTGGCGATGGCCTTCTCGATGCGCCGCCGGCGCGTCTCGGGCATCTTCGCGCTCTCGACGGCACGCACGTGCTCGCGCTTGCGGCTGTACGTGAGGTGGTCGTACGCGGCGCGGGCGACCGGGTCGTCGTCCAGGGCTCGGGCGAAATCCTCCGGCTCGACGACGACGCGCGGCTCGGTGTCGAGCTCCAACTCGACCTCGACCTCCTCGCCGATCTCGACACCCGCGGCCTGCCGGTTGGCGTGGCTGAGGCCGATCAGGTGGCGGCCGCGCAGGAAGGCGACCCGGCTCTTCCAGGAATGCCCGTTGAGCGTGATCGTCACCGGTGGCCGCGAGCCCTCGCCGAGAGCTTCCACCACCTCGGGCGGAACCAGCAGGCCCCGCATGGGCTCGGGCGGCTCGACGTGGGACAGAAACTTCATGATCTACCTCTGATCTTGCGAGAGTGCCCCGGCCTTTAGGCCCGGGAGGATGTCAACTCCTGTTGTTCTGCCGGCTCGCCGCGGATCCGGCCCGCCCGGCTCCAGTGGCCGCTCCCGCTTCCCGCACGGGCCCATCGCCGTGTCCGGGACGGCTGTGAGGCAGGGAACCGCGGCTACTCGGCGTAGGGCTGGTCGGTTCCCTGGGTGCTGAAGCCGAGACTCCAGACGTAGCCGTCCGGGTCGGCGAAGGTGCCGCCGTACCCGCCCCACGCCAGAGCGCCGGCGGGCTTGAGGACCGTGGCGCCGGCCTTCGCGGCCTCCGCCATGATCTCGTCGACCCGCGCCTCGCTGCGGACGACGTAGGTCAGGACCAGTCCGCTGAAGCCGCTGCCCTCATGGTCCGTGCCCACCTGGTCGGCCAGTCCTTCGCGGCTGTAGAAGCCGACGGGCGAGGCGCCGTCCGATTCGAAGAACACCGAGATGCCGTAGTCACTCTGGACCTTCCAGCCGAGCCCCTCGGTGTAGAACTCCTTGGCCCGGTCCATGTCCCGGACGCCGAGAAGGATCGAGCTGACGTGTGCCTTCATGCCGTACTCCTTGAGCTGTAGAGGTATACCTGTCGGACATCCGGGCCGGGGCCCGGCTGTCACAGGGACGGAGGTCAGGACGGTGTGGGGGCGGCAGCCTCCCAGACGAACCCGTCCAGGTCGGTGAAGGCGTCGGCGGTACTGCCGAGGACGATGCGGTGCGAGCCCGTGCCGTCGGCGGGGACGCCGACCTCCTTGGCCAGGGCGCGGCGCCTGTACAGCGCCATTTTGACGGGGTGGGACTGACCGGGGGCGAACTCGACGTACATGCTGCCGACGCTCTTGGTCACGGTCATGCCCCGGCCGACGTAGAACTGCTTGGTGGCCCTCACCGCCTCGACGCCGATCAGCAGGACGACCTCGTCGATCTCGCGGGTGTCGGGGCCGGTGTCCTTCTTCGCCGAGGTCGCGATCTTCCAGATCGTCCCGTCCGGGGCCTGGAGGACGCCGCTGTAGCCCCACAGCGACTTCGCGGCGGGCTTCAGGACCGTGGCGCCGGCGTCCACGGCGGCACCGATGAAGCCGTCGACGGTGGCCGGCCCGGACACCGTGAGCGCCAGGGTGAAGCCGCGGAATCCGGTGGAGTGCGCCTGGGACGCCCGCAGGTGCAGGTACGTGTCCACGCCGAAGGCGCTGTAGAAGCGCCGGGCGGCCTCGAGGTCGGCCACCTCAAGGGTGACGGCCGCGATGGACGTGGAAACTGAGGTGGAAGTGGTGGTTGCCATGACCATCACCGTAGGGGCCGTGCGGCGGCCGGGGCTTCTCGATTCCTGACCGGTCTTGAGACCTGCTTCGCCACACACGCCGGCATCCCCTCCAACTTGATCGCCGACCCGGCATCGCGGGGGGCACCCGCAGCATCGGCATGGCCGGCCGCCGCTTCCGCCGTCTGGCGCCGGAAGGCCCCGGGCGGCATGCCGACCAGCTCGGTGAAGCGGGTGGTGAACGTGCCCAGCGACGCGCAACCGACCGCGAAGCAGACCTCGGTGACGCTGACATCGCCCCGCCGCAGCAGCGCTGTCGCCCGCTCGATGCGACGCGTCATCAGATACGCGTACGGCGACTCACCATAGGCGGCCCGGAACTGCCGACTCAGGTGCCCGGCGGACACGTCCACATCACGGGCGAGCGCCTCCACGTCCAGCGGCTGCGCGTATTCCCTGTCGATCCGGTCGCGGACGCGGCGCAGCCGCGCGAGATCAGCCAGGCGCTGCGCCTGGATGCGTGCACGCCGCCATTCAGGCTTGCACATGAGAACCCCCTCCTTGCGTCTTTCGTCTTCGATTTCCTTCGACGTCTTCCTTACGACGTCTTCGACGTGTCGGGGATGCCCACTCCGGTGCGCCGCCGCGTTCCTTATGGGTGGTGGCGATGTCGGCCCGCACGGCTGCATCGGTACCCGCACTGCTCAGCGAAGCTCCTGGATGCGGACCAGGTTGCCCGCTGGGTCGCGGAAGGCGCAGTCGCGGATGCCGTACGGCTGCTCGGTCGGCTCCTGGACGACCTCGGTGTCACCGGCCTGCACCTTCTCGAACGCGGCGTCGACGTCCGGGGTGGCCAGCAGGATCCATCCGTAGGTGCCCTTGGCCATCATCTCCGTGACCATGCGGCGCTCGCCCTCGGTGATGCCGGGATCGGCGGCAGGCGGTGTCAGCAGGATCGAGGTGCCCCGCTGACCGGCCGGGCCTACCGTGATCCAGCGCATCCTGCCCTGGCCGACATCGCTGCGGACCTCGAAACCGAGGACGTCGCGATAGAAGGCGAGCGAAGCGTCCGGGTCGTCATACGGCAGAGAAGCCGTGCGAATGGTGATGTCCATGGCGAGCAGGCTAGAGGCGGCTCCGTGAACCGAGCTTCTCGATTCCTGACCGATCCGGACACGCCCGGACGTTCACGAGCATGTCACGCGGAGCGCACTTCGCTCCCCGCGACAGAGCCGTTGCTGAGTCCGTAGTCAGGTCTCAGCATTCCGGGCATTTCTGCCTGGAAGGTCCGTCACATCACCAGAGCGTCAGGGGCTCGGCTTGAAGACGGTCTCCCGCTTCCTTCTGCTGCTGGTGCGGCAGGGTTGCGCCACCTGCCCGCCCCGTCCCCGTCTTGCGGCGGGGGCGGGTGGTGCGGGTCTTGTGGTCGGCTCCACGGGGTTTCGACACCCGGGGGGTGTCCTGGTCTCCGGCCACTCCGGTACCAGTGACTGCGGTTGCTGCGAGGGCGGCGAGGTTTCGTGCCGCGTTCGTGTCCCGGTCGATGACCAGGCCGCACCCGTCGCATGCGTAGGTCCGCACGTGCAGCGGCAGCTTGGCTTTCACCACGCCGCACCCGGAACAGGTCTTGGAGGAGGGGAACCAGCGGTCGGCCGCGATGATGCGGGTGGCGTGGCGCTGGCGGGTCTTGTAAGTGAGCTGGCGGCGGATTTCGCCGAACCCGGCGTCGGCGATGTGCCGGGCCAGGCGCCGGTTCTTCACCATGCCGGCGACGTTGAGGTCCTCGATCACGACGGTGCCGTACTCGCCAGCAACGCTCGTGGTGAGCTTGTGCAGGGCGTCCGCGCGGAGGTTCGCGACCCGGTGGTGCACGCGGTTGCGCTGGGCGTTGGCCTTCTCCCACCTGCGGGAGGACTTCCGCCCGGTGCGGCGGTCGGGGCCGCGTCGGCGGGAGACCGTACGGGAGGCCCGGCGGAGCCGTTTCAGGGCGCTGTTCAGGTGCCGCGGGTTGGGCACGGTGCGGATCTCGCCTGCACTGTCGGCCATGACTGCGAGGGTCTTCAGTCCGAGGTCGATGCCGACCGCGACGTCGGGGCGTGCGACGCGGCGGATGTCCCGCGCGGTCTCGACCTGGAAGGCGGCGAACCAGCGTCCGCGTTCGTGGCGGACGGTCGCGGACAGGATCCGCGCCCTGCCGGCCTGGACGCGGTGCAGGAGCTTGGCGGTGGGCTCGTGGACGCGGATGGTTCCGAGCCTGGGCAGTGTGACGTGCCGTCCGTCGGCGTCGAGGCGGATGGTGCCGGTGGTGAACCGGCAGGACAGGCGTGTCTTGTGCTTCGACTTGAACCGGGGCATCCCGAGCTGCTTGCCCCGCCGCTTGCCCTGCTTGGACTTGGCGTAGTTGTCGAACGCCGCCGCGGCGTTCGACAGGCCGGTGTTGTACGCCTCCTTGGAGTTCTCCTCCCACCAGGAGGCGAACCGGGGGTCCGTGTGCTTGGCGGCGTTGAACGCCTTACGCAGCGATGGCAGCGACCACGGCCGCCACTCGGTCAGCTCCGCCCCGGCGACGCCGTACGTCTCCTCGGCCCGGCGTTGCCACCACGACGCGGTCACCCAGCCGACAGCCCAGTTGTATGCCGCGCGCGCCGCACCGCAGTGCGACCGAAGAGCGGCCTCCTGGGCGGCGTTCGGGTCCAGCGCGAACCGGTACGCCTGCACCACGAACCCGGGCTGCGGCCGGAACTTCTTCACTCGACGGCCTCGCCGGTCGCCACGGCCACCGCGCGGGCGGCCCGGGTCTTCGCCGCCCGCCGCCCGTACAGGCGGGCGCACATCGAGGTCAGCACCTCGGTGACGTCCCGCACGAGATCGTCGGCGGTCTCGGCAGGGTCGAGGACGACCAGGCGCCGGCCGGACGCCGACAGCGCGGCCTCCAGGTGCTCGACGCCGAACCGGGCCAGCCGGTCACGGTGCTCGACCACGATCACAGCCGTGTCCGGGTCGGCGAGGAGCCGGTGCAGCTTGCGACGGCGCCCGTTCAGCCCCGACCCGACCTCGGTCACGACTTCCGCGACAGCCAGGCCCAGTCCGTTCGCGCCGGACACCACCCGCGCGACCTGCCGATCCAGGTCGGCCCTCTGATCGGCTGACGACACACGGCAGTACGCCACCACGCGCCCGGACGACGTGGCGGCAACCTCGTCGACCAGCCACGTCCCGGACGGCGCCTGACGGACCGGCACGGGCATCTTCCCGTCCTTCACCCACCGCCAGGCGGTCTGGTAGCTCACGCCCTGCTGACGCGCCCACTCCGAAAGCCTCACAAAACCAAGCTACGTGAGATGCCTGACCAGAGACGACTATGAATGATTAGGAGATCCATGGCAGTTGTCGCCCCCGAGGCCCCGTCAGCCGCTCTCCAGGGGCAGCTCCTCGGACTCCCCGCCGCCTAGGTCCCGCGCGGCTGCAACTCCACGGTGGTGCCCCGCCCCGCGGACCGGCCCCAGGGACACGAGATGTGCGGCTGCCGGCGGCCGTCCCCCCGCCGTCCTGGGAACCCGGCGCACGCCCGGCGGAGTTTCTCGGGGCGGGCCCGCCTCCGGTGTTCGCGGGCTTCGGCAGCTTCGTCGCGGGCGGTCCCGAGCACCCGTCCGCGCTCCTGGTGAAGGCCTTCCGTACCGCTGGCGGCCGCGATCCGTGAGGCCCTCGTGATCCCGCCTTCCCGTCCCCGCGCACCGGCCGACAGGACGGCCTCGCGGCCGTCCTGTCGGCCTCTGGGGAGTGCCTAGCTCCAGGCGGCGCCCGCGGGCTCCTGGACGGTGGCGTTCAGCCGGTTGAAGAAGTTCGTCGTCGCGATCATGAGGATGATCGCGGCGAGCTGCTGCTCCGTGAAATGGTCGGCGGCCTCGTCCCAGACCGCGTCCGGCACGGCCTGCCCGCTGTGGTCGGCCAGCCGGGTGGCGGCCTCGGTCAGTGCCAGGGCGGCGCGCTCGGCGTCCGAGAAGAACGGCGCCTCGCGCCAGGCAGCGACGGCGTGCAGGCGCTCGTCGGTCTCCCCGGCCTTCTTGGCGCCCGTGACGCCGGCGTGGACACAGGAGCTGCAGCCGTTGATCTGGCTCGCGCGCAGGTGCACCAGGTCCAGCGTGTGTTGGTCGACCCCGCCCTGGTGAATGGCCTTGTAGAGGTTCTGAATGCCCTTCATGGCGTCCGGCAGAACCTTGGCGGCGTTCGTCATACGAGCCTTCATCGGGTGCTCCCTCAGTGGTGTTCTTCGTTCTTCCGTCCGCCACAACACTGACGGATCCCGCCCCACGGGTGGGACCGGCGAACGAGGCAAACCTTTCGAGCGGCGGCACGCCCCCTCCAGTGACCAGCGGCGATTAGGGAGCCTCATGCGCGTCTGTGTCACTGCTCGAGCGAGCCTCATGCGTGCCTGTGCCACCGCTCCAAGGAACCTCATGCGCTCCTGTGCGACCGCACAGCTGACGGGTGACCGGTCCAGTGCGATTTCACCCCGACGTTCCCTCATCGCGGCACCCGGTCGTACGTGCTGCTCGACGGGATCGGCAACAGCGGCGAGGTGCGCGACCGGGCCCGGGCCACCGCCCGCCGCCTCGTCCGCGCCGCCGCCAAGGAGGGCGCGGAGCGGGGCCTGCGCGCGGTGCACTCCGCGATCGCGGCCGCCCCCAGGGCATCCAGGTCTCCACGTTCCGCCGCGAGCCCTGACTGCACACCGTCCGCCTGACGCGCCGTCCGTACCCGCGCCCGGCCGTCCGTCCGTGCATCCGGGGGTGGCCGGGGCGCCGGCGCATCACCTCGGCAGGAGACCGCTGACCACCCGGCCCGTCGGCTCCGCGGCCGCCATTCTTCTCGTCCGACCGCCCCGCCCCCACCCTCCCCGCGCCGCCCCGGACCCCTTCCCGGGCTGAACTCCCGCATAGCGCGCCCCCTGCTCGACCGCATAAGGCTGAGGTCAGGAATTCGGCCGGAAACGGACCGCCATCGGGCGAGGGAATCCGAGTTCAAGCCAACTCGAGGGACGCTCCACCAGGACTCCATCCCTCTGGTGAAGAACCTTTGTGTACCCAGTTCCGTACGAGCCCCCGCTCCACGGCTCCTGACCCTCGGTGAGCGTCACATGACGATCCAGACCCCGGCACCATCCCCCACAGAAACGGTTCCACCGCCCGTTCCTTCCCCCACCGTTGTGAGCCGATACGCTGCCTTCGTCGCCGGCCGGCGCTCCAAGTGGGTCGTGCTTGTGCTGTGGTTCCTGCTCATGGGTATCGGTGGCTCGCTGGCCGCCGGCCTGGCAGACGTACAGGACAACGACCCTGAGGCCTGGCTGCCGTCGAGCGCCCAGTCGACCAAGGCGGTGCAGCTCGCGGAGCAGTATTTCGCCGACAAGGACTCCAGCACCGCAGTCATCGTCTACGCCCGCGAGGGAGGCCTCACCCAGGCAGACCTGTCCCGGATCGACGGCGATCGTGCCCGGCTCGCCGACAAGGTGGCCATCGGCAAGGTCTCCTCTGCCGTGGTCTCCGAGGACAAGGTCGCGGCCTTCGTGAGCGTTCCGCTGCGCACCTCGCCCAGCGACAACAAGGTGCTCACCGACAAGGTGACCGAAGCCGGCAAGCTCACCTCCAACGGCGCCCCCGCTGGTCTCGACATCAAGATCACCGGCGAGGCCGGGAGCATCGCCGACTTCGCCGAGGTCTACTCCGGCATGGACGGCGCGCTGCTGGGTGTCGCGCTCGGCGTGGTGGCGCTGCTGCTGCTCGTGACCTACCGCAGCCCGGTGCTGTGGCTGATTCCGCTGATCACCGTGGGGCTGGCCAGCCAGGTGGCGAGCGGCGTGGTCTACCTCCTTGCCAAGCATGCGGGGCTGATGGTCAACGGTCAGAGCGCCTACGTGCTCATGGTGCTCTCGGTAGGCGTGGGCACCGACTACGCCCTGCTGCTCATCTCCCGCTACCGGGAGGAGTTGCACCGGCACGAAGACCGCCACACGGCGATGTCGCTGGCCGTGCACGGCTCGCTGTCGGCCCTGGCCGCCTCCGCCGCGACGGTGACGATCGCGTCGCTGTGCCTGGTGTTCGGCAGCATGAACAGCACCCAGGGTCTGGGACCGGTCGTCGCCATCGGTGTGGTCCTGGTGTTCTTCGCCATGACCTCGCTGCTGCCGGCGCTGCTGGTGATCCTGGGCCGCTGGGTGTTCTGGCCCGTGAAGCCGCGCGTCACTGCGGGATACGACCCGAACTCGGCGCAGGGGCACGGCACGTGGGCAAAGATTGCCGAGGCCGTGGGACGGCGCCCGCGCGCGGTGTGGATCGGCACGGCGCTGGTGCTGGGTGTCATGGCGCTGGGCATCGCCGGCGTGCAGACCGGCCAGACGCAGGCGGAGCAGTTCACCGGCAAGGTCGACTCGGTCACCGGCCAGCAGGTTCTGGCCAAGCACTTCCCCGCAGGCTCGTCTGCTCCTGCGGATGTGTACGTCCGCGACGCCGGGGCCGAATCTGCGACGGCCGTCGTCGCCAAGGTGCCCGGTGTGTCCTCCGTCAGCACCCAGGTGGCCAAGGGCGGCTGGACGCACCTGACAGCAGTGCTCCGCGACGCTCCGGACTCCGCGGCCGCCAAGGACACCGTCCGGGACATCAGGACGGCGCTGGACGGATCGACCGGGCCGGCAGCCGACGCGGTCGTCGGGGGCCAGAGCGCGGTGGCGCTCGACGTCTCCGAGGCGCAGGGTGACGAGGAGACGCTGCTGATCCCGCTGATCCTTGCGGTGGTGCTGGTGATGCTCTTCATCCTGCTGCGGGCGACCATCGCATCCGCGGTGCTGCTCGGGTCCGTGGTGCTGTCGTTCGCGGCGGCCGTCGGCACGGCCTCGCTGCTGTTCCACGCACTCGACCACGCGAAGATCGACCGCGGGCTGGTGCTGTTCGGCTTCATCTTCCTCGTCGCGCTGGGCGTCGACTACACCATCTTCCTGATGACACGCGCAAAGGAAGAGGTGCGGCTGCGCGGGCACCGCGAGGGAATCCTCACCGCGGTAACGGTGACCGGCGGTGTCATCACGTCGGCGGGTGTGGTGCTGGCTGCCACGTTCTGCGTCCTTGCGGCCATCCCCACGGTGAGCGCACTGCAGCAGGGGCTGCTCGTAGCGGTCGGCATCCTCCTCGACACGTTCCTGGTACGCAGTCTGCTGGTTCCGGCGCTGGCCCTGGACCTGGGGCCGCGCTTCTGGCGGCCGGGCCTGGCGCCACAGGAGACGGCGCCGCACGAGTCCGCGAAGAGCCGGGCCGAAGCGTCGTCCACCGTCTGAGTTTGCGGTGTGACGTCGCGGGTCACTCGACGAGCTGATCCGCGGTTCTTCCCAGGACGACGCAGGCGGCCGTTCCTCACGCTTCGAGGTGTCAAGCAACGAAGCGCTGAGGAACGGCCGCTGCGTTTGTGTGCCCCTTCCCCTGACCTGACGTGACGGCCTGCTCGTCTGTTTGACATCCTCCCCCTCTTAAAAGAGGGGGATTCCAACCCATTTGGGTTGGGGTTCACGGACGTTCGACCGCTGTTTGGGCGGTGTCGTCCCTCCGGCACCGGCTGATCGCCGGGGGCGGGGGATCCCGCCCTGTCCTGCCGCGACGTTGATGGCTGCGTTGGTGTCCGCGTTGCAGGTGAAGCCGCAGAAGGAGCAGACGAACTCGGCTTGGCTCTTGCG
>NZ_JBVHQB010000031.1:0-85825 GCF_055567635.1 Streptomyces sp. NPDC026500
GGCTGCACACCTACAATCACCACCGCGGACACACCGCGCTCGCAGGCAAACCACCCGCCAGCCGCGTCCCCAACCTCACAGGGCAATACAGCTAGGGCCTGTCCGACCATTCCCGCCGGGCCCGATCCGACGTGAATGGTCGGACAGGCCCTGGACACCCACGGCGCGGCCGATCAGGGGAAACAGGCGTCCGTGAAGCGTGTGCCGTCGGCGGAGGGTCGACACAACAGCTGTGAACCTGCCGAACCTGCCGCTGATCGCCCCGATGCTCGCGACCCCCGGAACCCTGCCGGCCTCCGGACAGGACATGCGCTGGGCGTACGAGACGAAACAGGACGGTCAGCGTGCCGTGGTCTATCTGCCCGGGGACGGCAGCGTGCTGCTGCGGGCCCGCTCCGGCGAGGACATCACCGCCGCGTACCCAGAACTGGGGGCCCTCGGCGGCGTTCTCGGCACGACCGCGGCGGTCCTGGACGGCGAGGTGCTGGTACTGGACGAACAGGGCCGGGGCGACTTCCAGCTGCTGCAGTCCCGGATGGGCCTCGCCCGGTCGCCGGGCAAGGCCGCTCGGCGCGCGGATGAAGCACCCGCCCATCTCGTCCTGTTCGACGTGATGCATCTCGGGGGCGATCTCACGGGCCTGCGCTATGCGCGGCGGCGGCAGACGTTGGAGAGCCTCGCCCTCGACGGCCCGTTCTGGTCGACACCGGCGGCACTCGTGGGCCACGGAGAAGCGGCACTGCGGGCGACGCGGGAGAGCGGTCTTGAGGGGCTGGTCTGCAAACGGCTGGACTCGGTGTACGAGCCCGGCGTGCGCTCACGGTCCTGGATCAAGATCCGCAACATGAGGACCGTGGACGTTCTCGTCGGCGGCTGGGTCCCTGGGAAGGGGCGCCTGTCGGGACTGCCCGGCGCCGTGCTCCTGGGCCAGCGCGACGCCGGAAGACTGCGCTATGTCGGGAGCGTGGGCACCGGCTGGAGCGAGGCCGAGCGCGCCGAACTCGCCCGACTCCTGCGGGCCGCGGAGACCGGCCGCTGCCCTTTCGACAGTCTCCCGCGTGCTGCCGAGGCGCGCTGGGTGCTGCCCCGGCTGGTGGGCGAGGTCCGCTACAGCACCCGTACCCGGGCCGGACTGCTGCGCCAGCCGTCATGGCTGCGGCTGCGTCCCGACCTCGCTCCGGAGGACTCGGCGGCCGATCTCCCGGAAGCGTGACGTGAGTCCGAGCCCCGTGGGCCCTGCGTCGGGAACTGGCTTCCTGCACGCCATGCGGAGAGCGCCGGCCTCCCGTGCGACATGCGCGGGGCATCGGCCTCCCGTGCGACATCCGCGGGCGTCGGCCTCCCGCGCCCCGGCCGCGGGGCGCCGACCGCCCGTGCGGGACGTGAAGGAGCCGACCGCTCGCGGCGGTCGGCTCCTTCGCGTCCCGGTCAGGTTCTGCCGGGTCCGCCGCTGCCGAAGGACCCGCTGGATCCCGGTTGCCAGCGCTTGCGATGCTGGTCGTCGGCGTGTTTGGTGCTCGCGGAGTGCATGTTGTACGGCATCAGCCGCTCGCTCTCGTCCGCGGCGTGCGGAACCTCGTCGGGTTCCCGCATCTCCCGTTCCTCGTGCACCGCCCCGCCGTCGGGCAGCCGGGGCTGCTCTTCGGGAGTGGGCGGGCGCGATTCCAGGTTTCGCACCCTGATGCCCATCCGGACGGCCCAGACGAGCGCACCGGCGATGATGAGGCCGCCGATGAAGGCGGCGCCCGCGTTGAGCGTCGAACTTGCTGCGATCAGATCATGGCTCGCGGTGTACATGGTGTTCGCGTACCCCCAATACCAGGGGAAATCTGCGTACTAGTCCGTCAGCGACGGCCATTCCATTGTATTCCGGATCATTCCGGACGGTACGACGCGACCATGAACCGGATCATTCCGGACGGTACGACGCCACCATGAACCGGATCATTCCGGACGGTGTGCCACGGCTCCGAACATCGTCACGGACATGTGCAGACCGCCCTGTCGCGCCGCCTCCGTGAGTTCCTCGTACAGGCGGTCGCGCTGTGTCTCGCCGATGAGTCCACGGCGCAGCGCCGAATCGCCCAGCATGCGGATGAGCGGCCAGGCGACCGATTTGTGATCCTGGAGCAGGGCCTGCGACCCACGGTCGTCGACCACCAGGCCGGCGGCCGTCAGCCGTCCCACCAGCTTGCGTCCGGAGTACGGGTCGGCGGCCGCGGACAGCGCGCCGGTGGTGAGAGCGGCGATCGTCTCGGGGTCACCGGGGTGCAGGATCGTGGTCGCCCAGTCGGTGTCCAGCAGGGCGACCCGCCCGCCGGGGCGCAGCACACGCGCTATCTCGAAGACGGCCTTCTCCGGCTCGACGAGGTGCTGGAGCACTCGCTCGCACCACACCACGTCGACGGTGGCGTCGGGCAGCGGCAGGGCGAGGGCGTCACCGTCGGCGAAGCGCGCGGCACTGCGCTCCTCGGTCCCGCGCTGTTCCGCCACGGCGCGCAGGCCGGGGTTCGGTTCGATGCCGAGCACCCTGCCCCGGGGACCCACGGCGGCCGCGAGACGCCGGGTCTGCGAGCCGGTGCCCGCGCCGATGTCGAGCGCCCGCTCTCCGGGCCGTACGGCCAGAGCCGCGTGCGCCCAGGAACGCAGGCGTTGTACACCGTCGTTGACGTCCTGAGCATCCAGGGCGCCCACCAGACGGGCGGTGCTGTCCGCGCTGATGTTCTGCGCGTGGAATTCCGAGGTAGGTCGCGTGTCCCCCATGGCGGTCACTTTAGAACCACGAAGGTCCATTCCGCTTCAGATCACTATTCAGATTGTGTAACGCCTCAGAGCCGGTGTGACAAAAGCGAGCGCAAGCACCGCGACGATCACCAGAAGCCCGCCGGCGGCGACCGCGGCGGGTGCCCCGAACGCCGAGCCGGCCGTGCCGTGCAGGACGTCGGCGACGCGCGGGCCGCCCACGACGACGACCGTGAACACGCCCTGGAGCCGCCCGCGCATCTCGTCGGTGGCGGCGGACAGCAGGATCGCGCCGCGGAAGACCATGGAGACCATGTCGGCGACCCCGGCCACGGCCAGGAAGGCCACGGCGACCCACAGGCTGGCGCTGAGCCCGAACCCGGTGATGGCCGCACCCCAGGCCGCGACGGAGACGATGACCATCAGGCCGTGCCGCCGGGCGCGGGAGAAAGTGCCCGACATCAGCCCGCCGAGGACCGCGCCGATGGGGATCGCCGCGAACAGCAGCCCGAGCGCGAGTCCCTCGCCGTACGGGGCGTACGTCTCGGCGGCGAGCTGCGGGAACAGCGCGCGGGGCATGCCGAGGACCATGGCGATGATGTCGGCGAGGAAGGACAGCAGCAGCACCTTGTGCAGGGCGATGTAGCGGAAGCCGGCCACCACTTCGCGCAGGCCCGCCCGCTGGGAGGCCGCCCCGGCGAGGGGTGGCAGCGCGGGGAGCCGCAGGACGGCCCACACGGTGACGCACAGGGCGAGGGCGTCGATCAGATAGAGCTCGGGCAGCCCGATGAGGGGAATGAGCGCACCGGCGAGCATCGGCCCGGCCACGGAGCCGGTCTGCATGACGGTCGCGCCGAGCGCGTTGGCCGCGGGCAGCTCGTCCGCCGGGACGAGCCGGGCGATGGACGCGCTGCGCGCCGGGGAGTTGAGGCCGAAGAACGCCTGCTGGACGGCGAGCAGGACCATCAGGACGAGCACCGAATCCAGTTCGGTGGCTGCCTGGACCCAGAAGAGCAGCGAGGTGACGGCTATGCCGGTGTTGGTGACGAGCAGCAGCTTGCGGCGGTCCACGCTGTCGGCGATCGCGCCGCCCCACAGGGCGAAGACCACCAGGGGCAGCAGGCCGGCGAGGCTCGCGTAGCCGACCCAGGCCGAGGAGCCGGTGATGTCGTAGATCTGCTTGGGCACGGCGACGGCGGTGAGCTGGCTGCCCACGGACGTGACGGCCGTCGACGACCACAGCCGACGGTAGGCGGGGCGGCGCAGCGGCCGGGTGTCCATGGCCCAGCGGCGCCATCCGGAACGGTCGGGCCGCTCGGCTTCCGCGCTCCCGTCGGACGCGGCGGCGCCACTGTCCGTACTGCTCTGGCTCGTGTCCACGCTCATCCTGGTTGCTCGATACATCTTTCGATTCGGGGATCACTATGACCGAGCGTGAGCGGCTTGTGTCCCCCGGGGGACCGGATTGGTGCGCAGGGCGTCCAGCGCCGAGCGCTCGCAGGCCGCCCTGTACGGCGGCCCAGGGCGGTGTACGGCGGCTCAGGCGCCGGCGATCAGCGTGGCGCCCATCGCGATCATCGTCGTGGCCACCAGTCCGTCCAGCACGCGCCAGGACGCCGGCCGGGCCAGGAAGCGGCCCAGCAGCCGGGCACCGAACCCGAGAGCCGCGAACCAGCACAGACTGGCGAGGGCCGCGCCGAGCCCGAACGTCCAGCGCAGCGATCCGCGGTCGGCCGCGAGCGAGCCGAGCAGGAACACGGTGTCGAGGTAGACGTGCGGGTTGAGCCAGGTCAGGGCGAGGCAGGTGAGGACGGCGCGGCGCCAGGAGCCGGGGGACACGGTCGCCGCCCGGAGGGCCGAGGGCTTCAGCACCCGCCGGGCGGCGAGGACCCCGTAGACGATGAGGAAACAGCCGCCGACCAGCGCGACCGCGGTGAGCGCGGCGGGCCAGGCCACCACCACCGCGCCGACCCCGCCGACCCCGAGCGCGATGAGCAGCGCGTCGGACAGGGCGCAGATGCCCACCACGGCGAGGACGGCGTCCCGGCGGATGCCCTGGCGCAGCACGAAGGCGTTCTGGGCGCCGATGGCGACGATGAGGGAGAGGCCGGTGCCGAATCCGGCGACCGCGGTGGTGAGGGCGTCTGTCATGGCTTCGACGCTAGAAAGCGGATCGCCCGGAGTACAGCTAAAGATTCTTACGTAACATTAGCGTTCATGATGGCGGAACTTCCCCTCGACCAGGTGCGCACCCTGCTCGCGGTGGTCGACGAGGGCACCTTCGACGCGGCGGCCACGGTGCTCCATGTGACGCCCTCGGCGGTGAGCCAGCGGGTCAAGTCACTCGAACAGCGCACCGGCCGGGTCCTGCTGATGCGGACGAAGCCGGTGCGGGCGACCGAGTCCGGCGAGATCGTGGTGCGTTTCGCCCGCCGACTCGCCCGGCTGGAGCGGGACGCGCACGCCGAACTCGGCATGTCCGGGTCCGGGGAGCCCACCCGACTGTCGATCGCGGTGAACGCCGACTCGCTGGCGACCTGGTTCCTGCCGGCCCTCGCCCGTGTGCCGCCAGAACTCCGGCTCTGTTTCGAACTGCGCCGCGAGGACGAGGACCACACCGCCGCCCTGCTGCGCGAGGGAACGGTGATGGCGGCCGTGACGTCGTCGCCCGACCCGGTGGCCGGCTGCTCCGTCCGCGCCCTCGGGCGGATGCGCTATCTGCCGGTGGCGAGCCCCGGCTGCGTCGAACAGTGGCTCGGCACCACGACCGGCACACCCCTGCGCGAGGTGATCGGCTCCGCCCCGGTGGTGGCCTTCGACCGCAACGACGACTTCCAGGACGATTTCGTCCGCGCCCTCGCCGGCGGTCCGGGAGCGAGCGCGCTGCGCCACTTCGTCCCGACGTCGGAAGGCTTCGTCGACGCCGTGGTGGCCGGAATGGGCTGGGGCATGGTGCCCGAGGTCCAGGCCGAACCGCTGCTGCGCGCCGGAAGGCTGGTCCACCTCGTACCGGGCCGGGGCGTCGACGTTCCGCTGTTCTGGCAGCAGTGGAAGCTCGACTTCCCCGCGCTCGGCGCGATGGCCGAGGCCGTGGCGGCCGTCGCCGCCGAGACGCTGGCGCGTGGACCGGCGTCCTGAATCGCTCGCTTCCGGACAGCTCCCGAACCACGCCCGAGCCGGTATCTTCGCGCTGGGCACATTCGGGCGAGGCCGGGAAGAATGGCCTCACGTCCTGGTGCCGCGGAGGACGTCGAGGTGCGGTCAGCGACCTGAGAGGCGCATTCTTGCTGTGTTACCCCCTTGGCGGCGGGCGGACGAGGGCAGACCGATGACAGGGAGCGCCGAGCGTGAGGGCCAGGCGCTGGACAGCCTGGCCGTCCTGCTCAGTGACGCGGTGACGGACGCGATCCGGGCCGCCCGCGGCTTCGCGGGAGGTGTGTATCTGCGCTCCCGCACCCCCGGTCTGCTGCGCCTCGCGGTGCTCGCGGGGTTGCCGGGCCCCCTCTTCCGCCCCTGGTGGCGCATGCACATGGACAGGCCGTTTCCGGTCGCGGACGCCCATCGGCTCGGGGTGGAGGTGCTGCTCGCCGATCCGGCGGAGACGATGCGCCGCTATCCGCAGCTCGCGGCCGGGCTGCCGTTCCAGTTCGGTTCGCTCTACTTGCCGGTCGTGGGCGACTCCACCCCGTACGGCGTCCTCACGGTGCTGCGTCCGCCGGCCTCGGACGCCACAGAGGTCCTCCCGGACCGCGACCGGATGACGGCGGTGGCGGAGGAGCTCGGAGCCGCCCTGGCGTTGCTGGAGAAGGACGGGTCCCCGGTCCTGTGGGACGCCGAACCGCTGGGAACGCGCCCGCCCGCCGACGGCCCGTCCACCCGCTGCGTCGGCGGCTTCACCTGGGATCCGAGCGACAACGCGCTGATCGCGGACGACGCCCTGTGGGCGCTGCTCGGGATCCCCCAGGAGGACTTCGACGGCACCCCCGAGGCCTTCGCGGACGCGCTGGCCCACGACGAACCCAGGCTGTTGCTGGCCGCCCTGCGCGAGACCGCCGCCGGCCGTCCGCCGCCCCATCCGATGCCGGTACGCACCGGCGGTGGCGGGCTCCGGCTCCTTGAACTGTGGACCGCGGGGGGAGCGGACGTACCGCCGTACCGGGTCAGCGGCGCGCTCGTCGACCCGGGACCGGGGCCGGCGGCGGACGGAGCGGCCGACCAGCTCCCGGAGGGCGTCTTCGCGATCGACCGGCTCGGGCAGATCACCTATGCCAATCCCCGCGCCGCCGCACTGCTCGGCCGCCCGCGCGGCGAGCTGCTGGGGCGGCTGCTGTGGGATGTGGTGCCGTGGATGGACCACCCCGCGTACGAGGATCATCTGCGCAGTGCGCTGCTCTCGCCGGACCCGGTGCACTTCCGGGCCCGGAGCCCGCTGGAGAGCGGAACCGAGACGTCTCCGGGCCAGGGGGCGGGAACCTGGCTGAGTATCTCCGTCTATCCCGGACCCAGGGGTGTGACCTGCAAGATCATGCCTCTGGGACGGGCCGCGGAGGCCACCGGGAACGCTCCGTTCGAGGCCGAGGCGGCGCAGGCCGTACGGGCCGACCTCGAAGAACCCGACACCGGTGTCACGGGCGCGGCACCGCAGTACCGGCCCATCGTCCTCGCGATAGCGCTGACCGAGGCCGTGACGGCGCGGCAGGTTTCCGAGGTGGTGATGCGCGAGCTGCTGCCCGCGTTCGGCAGCCGCCGTCTCGCAATCTATCTGCTCCAGGACCGCCGGCTCTATCTGGCCTGGGAGACCGGCTTCCCGCAGGGGTTCCTCGCCCCCTTCGACGGCGTGGGCCTGGACGCCAAACTGCCCGGGGTCGAGACGCTCACCAGCGGCCGGCCGCTCTTCTTCGAGTCGATGCAACAGCTGGCCGCCGCTTATCCGGGCATCGACCTGGACGCCACGGTCGGGGCCCGTGCCTTCCTTCCGCTGATCGCTTCCGGACGCCCGGTCGGCTCGTGCATCCTCGGGTTCGACCGGCCCCGCACCTTCACCACCGAGGAACGTACGGTCCTCACCGCGCTCGCCGGCCTGATCGCGCAGTCCCTGGAACGGGCGCGGCGCTACGACAACGAGTCCGCGCTCGCCCGCGGGCTCCAGGAGGCCCTGCTGCCGCACCGCCTGTCGGCGCACCCTCTGGTGCAGACGGCGGGCCGCTATCTGCCGGGCACCGTCGGCATGGACGTGGGCGGCGACTGGTACGACGTCGTCGAGGCCGGCGACGGGCTCGCCCTCGTCATCGGCGACGTACAGGGGCACGGTGTCCAGGCCGCCGCCACCATGGGTCAACTGCGCAGCGCGGTACGGGCGTTCGCCCTCGGAGACCATCCTCCGGACGAGGTGATGAGCGGCACCAACCGGCTGCTCATCGACCTCGACCCGGGCCAGTTCGCGAGTTGCTGCTATGTCCGGCTGAACCCGCTGACCGGTGTCGCGCAGGCCGCGCGGGCCGGCCATCCGCAGCCGCTGCTGCGCCATCCCGACGGCCGCACGGAGGTCCTGGACCTGCCCGGCGGTGTCGTGCTCGGTGTGGACCCGCAGGCCGACTATCCCGTGACGGACCTGGTGCTGGAGCCCGGGGCCGTGCTGGCCCTCTACACCGACGGCCTGGTCGAGCGGCCCGGCACGGACATCGACGAGGGGATCGAGGCACTTCGCGCGACGCTGGCCGAGGCCGGCCCCTCACGTCGCCTCAGATCGGGCGGACCCTCCTTGTCCCGCGCCGCCGATCTGCTCACCGCGGAGGCACGGCAGGCCAACGAGCGCCCCGACGACATCGCCCTGCTGCTCACCACCCGCCGGACGCCCCGTGGGCGGTGAACACCGGTAGCGGGAGTCGTCCGGATCGCCCGCCCGCCGGCCGTGCCGGGCTCGAAGGCTGTCAGTGGGCCGCGTCCAGGCGGGCCCGCTGGTCCGGGGTCAGTTCCAGGTCCACCGCCGCCAGGTTCTCCTCCAGCTGGGCCACCGAGGAGGCACCGGCCAGCGGGATCACCGACCGCTCGCCGCCGATCTGCCACGCCAGCACGACCTGGTTGAGGGTCGCTCCCGCCTCCTTCGCCACCTCCTGGAGCACGGAGAGGCGGGTGGCGTTTCCCGGGTGGTCGTAGTCGGACGGCAGCGGCCTGTCACGCCGTCCGTACCCGCCGCCCAGCAGCGGCGAGTAGGCGACCAGGGTCAGGCCGGGCTCGGCCCCCAGGTAGCTGACGAGTTCACCGGTCGCCGCTCCGAGGCCGCCCTCCGGGAAGAGGCCGCTCGGAATGTCGGAGCGGGGGCGCAGGAGGCTGTGGTGGTACTGGAGGACCTCGTAGCCGGGCAGTCCGGCCGCGGCGGCCAGGGCGCGGGCCCGCTCCACGCGCCAGACGGCGTGGTTGCTCACCCCGAGCAGTCCGACGGCGCCTTCCGCGACGAGTTCGGCGAACGCCCCGACGGTCTCGCCAGGTGCGACGGTGCGGTCCTCGATGTGCGCGTACAGCAGATCGATCTTCTCCACGCCGAGGCGTTCCCGGCTCCGCTCGGACGCCTCGCGGATCACCTTGGCGGACAGGCCCTCGGGGTTGTCGACGTAGTCGGTGCCGGGGGCCAGCGGCCGTGCGCCGAGCTTGGTCGCGAGGACGATCTCGTCGCCGATGCCCCGGCTGCGCCGCCAGCGTCCGAGCAGTTCCTCGCTCTGGCCGCCCTGGCCGCCGTCGGTCCAGAAGGCGTAGTTGTCGGACGTGTCGATGAAGTTGCCGCCTGCCTCGACATAGCGGTCGAGTACGGCGAAGGAGGTCTTCTCGTCGGTCAGTGAGCCGAACAGCATCGCGCCGAGCGCGAGCACGCTCACCTCACGGCGGGTCCTCGGGTCCGTGCCGATCGTGCGGTAGCGCATGGTGTCCCTCCCGTTCGGGCCCGAAGTCCCCGGGCCTGAACGGGAGTCTGGAACCTGAAGTGCCCTCCAAGTCAAGCCTTCTTGAACGGGCCCTCCAGAGCGGCCCACTGCAACAGCATGATGGTCTTGGCGTCGGCGATCTCCCCGGCGCGCACCATCGCCAGGGCGTCGCGGAAGGGCAGTTCGACCATTTCGATGTCCTCGCCCTCCGAGTCGAGTCCGCCGCCCTCATGGGTGCGGGTGGACGGGCCGTAGGAGGCGGCGTAGAAACTCACCCGCTCGGTGACCGAACCCGGACTCATATAGACGTCGAAGACGTGCTCGACGGCGCCGACGGTGTGCCCGGTCTCCTCGATGACCTCACGCCGTACGGCGACCTCGGGGTGCTCGTCCGCCTCGTCGAGGAGGCCGCCCGGCGTCTCGATCAGCATGCCGTCCGGGTGCCCGTTGACGTACACGGGATAGCGGAACTGCCTGGTCAGCAGCACGGTTTCCCGCTCGGCG
Organism: Streptomyces sp. NPDC026500; assembly: GCF_055567635.1. Lineage (NCBI taxonomy): Bacteria > Bacillati > Actinomycetota > Actinomycetes > Kitasatosporales > Streptomycetaceae > Streptomyces > Streptomyces sp. NPDC026500. The sequence goes on from NZ_JBVHQB010000031.1 coordinate 10,164, forward strand.
TCGTACAGCAGGAGGGTCGCTCCGTTGCCGCGGTCATGGGTCTCGCGCTCCTGGGTGCTCCAGCTTCCGTCGGCGAGCTGGAGGTCGAAGGTGGTGGTGCGCTCCACGTACCAGTGGCAGGACAGGAGTTGGACGTCGCGGATCTTGACCCGTGGGTTGCCGGTGAGGTCTCGGCCCACCCGGTCGAGTCCGGTGCGGCCACGGCGGTCGGGGGTGTCGATGCCCGCTGTCATCGCTCGGCGGCCCGGCGGGCGCGGGAGATGTCGTTCATGGTCACTGTCTACCATCCCGAGACCAAGATCCCTGTCACAGCGGGGCTTCGCCCGTTTAGGCTCACGGCATGGAACAGACGGAGATCATCCTGCGCGCCATCGGCGTGCTCACCGAGACCAACGCCATGGTGCGCAGGATCGCCCAGGACGAGGAGGCCGGGGTCGAGTCGGCCGAGAACAACCTGGGCGCGCTCGTCACCGAGGTGTTCCCGCGCGTCGAGGTGCCCGGCGACGCCGGCCCGGCGGAGGCCGGGCAGGCGGTCGCGGACGCCTATCTGCCCGCCGCCATCTCCCTGGTGGGCGCCTTCGCGTTCCTCTTCTCCGAACTCGCCGACCTCCACGACTCCGGACGGACCGACGTCAAGACGGCCGATCTCCTCCAGGATCTCGCGCTGCGGATGTCCCGGGCCGACAACGGCTAGCTCCCACGTCCGGCCCGGGTCATCTCACGTCACCGCTTCTGCTCGACGCGCACCCAGTCGATCTCGGCCTGGACTCCCCCGGCCGCCACCCGGTCGACGCTCGACCGGGGCAGCCCCCAGTAGGGCGTGGTGACCTTGTTCCAGCCCGCCGGACAGGTGCCGCCGAGGGGGAGGTTGAGGACGACGTACTGGTTGTGGTCGAAGACCCACTGACCCCGGGTCGACTCCATCTTGTTGCGGGTCGTCTCCTGGACCAGGGCGTCGTCGACGTAGAAGCGCATCGTCGTCGGGGTCCACTCCACGGCGTACGTGTGCCACTGGTCGGCGCGGCCACAGTTCACGTCAAGATTGCTCGCACCCGGCCTCGACGCCGGTCGTGCCTTCGGGAGTTGAACGCGGCCGGCGGTGCGCCGGCCGCGTTCCGAGGGTCCTCAGGAGTGCGGAACCACCGCCACCGGGCAGGGCGCGTGGTGCATCACCGCGTGGGCCACCGACCCGATCCGTGCGCCCACCGCGGAGCGGAAGGCCCGGCGCCCGACGACCATCAGCTGGGCCCGCTCGGAGAGTGACAGCAGCACCTGGCCCGCGCTGCCCATCTCGATGTGCTGAGTGACGGGCACCTCGGGAAAGCGTTCGCGCCAGGGCTGGAGCGCCTCGGCCAGCGCCTTCCTCTCGTACGGCTCAAGCCCGCCGACCTCGTCCAGCATCTTCAGCGAGCCAGGGCTGTAGGCGAACACCGGCGGCAGACTCCAGGCCCGTACGGCCCGCACCGCCGCACCACGGACCGCCGCGGTCTCGAACGCGAAACGGAGCGTGGCCTCACCGTCCTCAGGACCGCCCTGGTGGCCCACGACGATCTCCCGGCCACCCGCTTCCCCTTCGGGACGGTCCTCCGAGCGCACCAGCACGACCGGACAGGGCGTCTCGGAGATCACCCGCTGTCCGACGGAACCGAGCAGGAAGCCGACGAACGCGCCGTAGCCGCGCGACCCGAGGACCAGTGTCCCGGTCTCGGCCGCGACGCCCAGCAGCGCCTCGACCACATCACCTTCGACGGAGTCGATCACGTCGACCGTCACCGGCAGGTCGCCGTGCCGGGCGGTGACCGTGCGCGCCGCGTCCTCGATCATGCCGCGCACCCAGCGTGCCTGGTCCTCCCGGTCACCACCACCGACCATGTCGTGCGGCGGCCAGTGCCAGGCGTACACCACCCGCAGGGGCACACCCCGGCGGACGGCCTCCCGGCCCGCCCAGGCCAGCGCCGCCCTGCTCTCGGGTGATCCGTCCACGCCCACGGCGATCGGGTGGGTCATGCGCCTGCCTTCCGTCGCCGGCCCGTCTGTCCGGCCGGGTGCTCGTCCATCCTGACCAGTCCAGTGTCCGCCACCGGCACCGGTGAACCCGCAGACCGGAGGGCCCGTGGTGCGCGGAGGCACGCGCCGCCCACCCCGGCCAGGGGCGTGGGCCGGACAACGCGGTCCGACGGCAGCAGGTCGTGGCAAACGGGCGGCGCCCGGCTACGCCGACGCCCGCACCACGAGTTCCGGGTCGAAGATCAGCGACGTGGGTTCGGTGCGTACGCCCCGGATGTGCTCGTCGAGGAGAGCGGCCATCGCCGCGGCCATCTCCTCCACCGGCTGCCGCACGGTGGTCAGCGGAGGCCGGCACGTGACCGCCACACTGGAGTCGTCGAAGCCGACGACCGCGACATCGTCCGGCACCTGTCTGCCCCGCTCCCGCAGTACCTGGCACACGCCCTGGGCCATCAGGTCGTTGGCGGCGAACACCCCGTCCACGTCCGGATGTTCGGACAGCAGCCCCGACATCGCCGCCATACCACTGTCCAGCGTGAACCCGCCCTCGGCGACGGGGACGTACGGATGTCCCCTGCGGGCCATCGTGTCGCGGAACCCGGCGAGCCGGTCCTGGCTCGCGGCCACGCCGAGCGGCCCGGTGACGGTGACGATCCGCCGGCACCCCCGGTTCAGCAGGTGCTCGGCCGCCAGTCGCGCCCCCTCACGGTGGGCGAGATCGACGGGACGCAGGCCTCGTGACTGAGTTGCATGAACGGCTCCGTGAGGCCGTCCGCACCAGCGAGGGCCGCGGCCCGGAACCCAGTGCCGCTGTCGTGGACTCGCAGTCGGTGAAGGCGGACGCCACCGTCGCCCACGCCTCACGCGGGTTCGACGCAGGCAAGAAGATCAACGGCCGCAAGCGGCATCTGCTCGCCGACACGCTCGGACTTCTGCTGAACGTGCTGGTCACACCGGCATCCACGACCGACCGGGACGCCGCCCGGACGCTTCTGCCCGCGGCAAAGAAGGACTTCCGGCGGCTGACGCAGGTCTGGGCCGACGGCGGCTACACCGGGCACCTCACCGACTGGACCAGCCAGCATCTCGGGCTCGTCCTCGACATCGTCCACCGCCATGAGGACGTCCGCGGCTTCCAGGCACTGCCCCGCCGCTGGGTCGTCGAAAGATCCTTCGCATGGCTCCTGCGCAGCCGGCGCCTGGTCCGGGACTACGAACGACGCACCGACACGAGCGAGGCCGTCATCCGCTGGTCGATGATCGCACTCATGAACCGCCGTCTGGCTGCCCGACATGATCAACCTGTTCCGATGGCGGCGTCGTGAACTTTCCCGGCTTCGCCTCCACCAGCCAGCCCCGTTCCAACAGGAGTTGGCGCGTCACCGTGCAGCGCACCCCCGACGGGCGGGCCGGATTCACCGGCGGCCCCGGCCAGGACGGCACGACCGTGCCGCTCGCGCCGGGCGAGGCGTTCGCCACTCCCCCGTTCGCGGGAGTGTGCACCGACGGCGGCTTCGGCGCGGCCAGCCGCGCCTGGCACGCGTATGTGCTGGCCCATGTCCTGCCCCATGCCGACGAGTTCGCCCCGGTGCTCTACAACTCCTGGGAGGCGACCGGCTTCGACGTCGACGAGGCCGGGCAGAAGGCCCTCGCCGAGCGGGCGGCGGCGCTCGGGGTGGAGCTCTACGTCGTCGACGGCTGGTTCGGGGCGCGCCGCAGCGACCGGGCGGGCCTCGGCGACTGGACACCGGCGTCCGACCGCTTCCCGGACGGGCTGGCTCCGCTGGTCCGCGCGGTGCACGGGCTCGGGATGCGCTTCGGCCTCTGGGTGGAGCCCGAGATGGTGAACCCGGACAGCGACCTGTACCGCGAACACCCCGACTGGGTACTGCACTTCACCGGCCGCCCCCGCTCCGAGCTGCGCAACCGGCTGATCCTCAACCTCGCCCGCCGCGAGGTCGCCGACTGGGCCCACGGCTGGCTGACCCGGCTGGTCGGCGACCACGGCGTCGACTTCCTCAAGTGGGACATGAACCGCGCGTTCAGCGAGGCCGGCTGGCCCGACCGGCAGGACGGCGCCGACCGCCTCGGCCCCGCGTACGTGCGCAATCTCTACGGGGTCCTCGACCGTCTGCGAGCGGACCATCCGGCGCTGCGGATCGAGACGTGCAGCGGTGGCGGCGGCCGGGTCGACCTGGGCATTCTGGCCCGCACGGACCAGGCGTGGGCTTCGGACAACACCGACGCCGCCGACCGGATGGGGATCCAGCAGGGCTACGGCCAGATCTACCCCGCCCGCACGATGGGCGCCTGGGTGACCGACGTACCCAACCAGTTCACCGGCCGTACGGTCCCGCTGCGGTTCCGCTTCCATGTGGCGATGGCCGGGGCGCTCGGCATCGGAGGCGATCTCACCCACTGGTCCGACGAGGAACTGCGGGAGGGGGCCGACCTGGTCGCCACGTACAAGAAGGTCCGCCATCTCGTCCAGCACGGCAGGCTGGACCGGCTGTCGCCGCCCGCCGAGGACTCGGTCTGCGTGGTGCAGTACACCGCCGCGGACGCCTCGGAGACCCTGCTGCTCGCCTACCGGCGCGTCTCCCGCCACGGCGCGCCGAGGCTGCCGGTCCGGCCGCGCGGTCTGACCCCCGGGGGCCGCTACCGCGACGCCCGCACCGGCGCCGTGCACCACTCCACGGTGCTCGGCGAGTACGGGCTCGACCTCGGCCTGCCGGCGGGCGACTGGTCCAGCACGGCGGTACACCTCGTCCGGGAGGACTGACACTCCGTCAGAGCACTGGTGGGCGCCCGATGTCGCTCTCGCCCGTCCGGCACTCGTCAGTAGCGCTGGGCCTTGGCCAGCACGGGGGTGAGCTGGGGCTCCGCGGGCTGCCTGCTGATCACGACCGGCTGCGCCTTCTTCCCCGGCTCGAGGTTCTCCTTCCCGACGAACGACGTCTGCACAACCTTGCCGTCGGGGTTCTTGAAGTCGACCTGCACGGCGTACGACGCCGTCTTGCCGGACTTGTTGGTGATGGTGACGACCAACGCGCGCAGCCCGCCGGTCTCCGCCGTGGGCAGGCCGGTCATGCTCACCTCGGACGTGGCGTTGCCGCTGCCCGTGACGTTCTTCAGCTGCTTCTCGGCGGTGGCGGCGGCGCGGGCGGTGTCGGCGGAGACCGACGCCGCGAACTCCGACGCCCTGGCGGAGGCGGAGGCGGCCGCCGACGACGCCCGCCCGCTCGCGGACTCGATGATCGAGGAGGCGGCCGAGGCGATCGCGGACGGCGGCGTCCCCGTGAAGTTGGACGCGTTCGGCGGCGTGGGCCGTGGGGTGATGGAGGCCGTGCTGCTGCCGCCGCCGTTGTCCGAGCTGCACGAGACGAGAACGGAGCCGCACGCGACCGCGGACAGCAGGGCAGCGATACGCCGTGTTCCGCTTCGGCCGTGGGGAACGCGTCTGCTCATGGGGGCTCGCCTCTTCCTGCCGTACGGGGCACGGGGCTCGTCCTTTTCCTGCCGTACGGACTCCCTCATGCTCTGTGCCGCGCCGGGCGGCGGCGAACCACGGGGGCCCATTGGGGTGGCATACGACCGATCAGTGACCGTTCCGAGGTCCGTCGAGCCACGCGTCCGAGATCGCCAGGGCCGCCGCCATGATGCTCAGCTGCGGATTGACCTCCGGGCATCCCGGCAGGACCGAGCCGTCCGCGACGAGGACTCCGTGAACACCGCGGAGCCTGCCCTCGGGGTCGGCGGGCGCCCGCTGCGGATCGGCGCCCGCGGCCACCGTGCCGGTCGGATGGAACGCGGACACGTGCAGATCGCGGGCACCCACCGAGGTGAGCAGTTCGTCGAGCGCGTCGAGCGACCGGGCCCGGGGCGCGCCCGGGATTCCGGTGAGGACCTCCTCCGCCCCGGCGGCGAAGAGGAGGCGGCCCATGGCACGTACGGCGGTCATCAGACGGTCGCCGTCGCGGGGGTCGAGGTCGTAGCGGACGAGCGTCCGTTCCCGGCCCCTGACCTGCCCGGAGGGGCGGTCGGCGATCATGGCGCCGAGGGTCGCCAGATGGTCCACGCCCTCCAGTTCGCGCCGCAGTTCCCGGCCGAGGCCCGGCAGGACGAAGCTGCTCATGCCGGGCGGGCTCGCGGTCGCCTCGACGAGGATTCCGCGTGCGTGCAGTTCTTCGACGCCGACGCTCTGCAGCACGCCGCGCCAGGCCGTGACCGGCTCGGCGAAGCGTCCGGCGACGCTGGTGGCCGGGTGCACGCTGAGGTTCCGGCCCAGGCGAGGGTGTCCGCCGAGGCCCGAGCGGCGCAGCAGGGGCGGAGTCTCCAGGGTCCCGGCCGCCGTCACTACGAGGGGGCTGAGGATCTCCAGTTCGCTGCCGTCGGTGCGGCGTACCCGGACTCCGGCGGCGCGGGGCGGGCCCGGCACGTCGTGGTCCAGCAGGATCCGGCGGACCCGCGCGCCGGTGACGATCCGGGCACCGGCGGCGCAGGCGTCGGGCAGCACGGACAGTTGCACGCTCTGTTTTGCGCCGGTGGGGCAGCCCACCACGCACTGGCACGAGCCCTTGCAGCCGGGGGCGTTGCGGCGCAGCGGGGCGGCCCGCCAGCCGAGGCGTTCGGCCCCGCTGAGGGTGAGCAGTCCGTTGTTGCCGAGGACGTCGAGGGGCTGGGGCGCCACGCGCAGGGTTCGCTCGGCCTCGTCGAGGAGGGGCCCGAAGCGGTCGGCGAGCCCGAACCCGAACGCACTGCTCCAGCGTGCCAGGACATGGGCCGGAGTGCGGTAGCAGGTACCGGAGTTGACCACGGTGGTGCCGCCGACGGCACGGCCGACCGGCAGCAGGATCGGTGGATGGCCGACGGCCACGGTGGCGCCGCCGTCCCGGTACAGCTCGGCGAACCGGTCGAGTGGTGCCCGGCGGCCGAAGGACGCCGTCGAGTGGTGCCGGCCCTCCTCCAGGACGACCACGCTCAGTCCGGCGCGCGCGAAGGTCCGTGCGGCCATCGCGCCACCCGCGCCGGAGCCGACGACGATCACGTCGGCGGTGCTGCGGGCCGGCCATTCCTCGGCCGGGGTGCAGTCGAGGGGCGGATCCACCGGCGCGGTCGCGGGGGCGGCTGCGACCGGCATCCGTTCGGTGCCCGCGGCCAGCAGCACGGGAACCTTGAGGAGGTCCAGCAGCGGGGCGAGCCGGGGTCGTGCGGCCAGGGAGCGGAGCACGTCCTCGCGTTCGTCGGGGCCAAGGGCCGCCAGGCGTCTGCCGGTACGCACCACGGCGTACGTCTCCAGGGCGGCGACGGCGGTGTGCACCCCGGCGCGCGCCGGCCGGGGCAGTGCGGCGAGCACCGAGTCGAGGCGCTTCGGCACTCGGGTGGCCCACTCGGCGTCACCCTCGTCGGCGAGCAGCGCGGCGACGAACCCGTCGGCGGTCATCGTTCTCCCGCCTCGGCGTGCGCGGTGCCGTCCAGCACCCAGGATGCCTCCGGGCGCCAGTGGCCCCACCAGCGCTCGAGGACGATTCGGGCGTCGGCGGACTCGCTGTTGCGGCACACCGCGCGGGCGCCGTCCGGGTCGCGGTACTCGAGGGTGAGGGTCCGCTCCGCGGGCTGGTTCACCTCGACGCGGATGCGGCGCAGTGCCGTCCGGCCGGTGACCGTCCACTCGGGCAGGCCGAACGCGGCCCGGAAGCGTCCGAGTCCCAGCCGGCCGATCGCGGAACGCTCCGGGCGCCGCGGCCAGGTGCGGCCGCGTCGGCGCAGGCGCAGGAAGACGAGCGGGGGCAGCCGTCGCAGCACGGGCCGGGTGGACACGGCGGCGACGATCTCCAGGACGTCGCCGTCGCCGAGGTCCGCGTGCAGCCAGGTCCACCGGTGCGCGTTGCCGTGCCCGTAGATCCGGGCCGAGGCGCCGGGTGCGCCGCGCAGGTTCAAGATCGTTCCACCGTAGGCGAATTCGCCCTCGTACGTGGCTCGGGCGGCCGGGAGCATCTGGGCGGCCGGCAGCACGGGGCGGCGCCAGGACCAGCGGGGGAAGGTGAACAGCGGTGTTCCCTGCGGCCGTTCGGCAATCTTCCAGCGGAAGTCACCGGCGCTGCCGGTCAGTTGCCCGGCGGCACAGGTCACTCCCTCGGTCGCGAATCCGTCCGTCGGCCGGGTCCAGGGGACGGGTCCGAAGCGGGCGTGCCGTACCTCGCCCTCGCGGGGGAACACCGCGGCCCAGCCATGGGCGAACGGCTCGGATCCGTCGGCGGGTGCGGTGAGTTCGTGGTGCAGCCAGATTCCGGTGCCGCTCGCCGGGTCGGTGATGGTGGTGTACCAGACCTCGGTGCGGCCCGGGGAGCCGTTCCATCGCGGTGCCATGTGTTCCGCGGGGTTCTGGTGGCGCGGGAAGCGGAAGCTGAGCAGGAAGGGGGCGAGGCCGGTGGCCACGGGGAAGCGCAGGACCCCCTCGCCCACCCCCGCGTCGCCCTCGTACACGGTGAATGGCAGCACGGTCATCGACGCGAGGGGACGGCGTGGGGTCACGGACTTCCAGCCGTCCAGGGTGAGGCGGCGCCCGTCGGCGGTGAACGTGAGCCGGTAGCGGATGCGCCGCCGGGCGATCGGCGACACCTCCAACTCGCCCTCGGCACAATGGTCGTCGGCGCGTCCGGTGATCCGCGCCCGGCCGGTCAGGCGGGCCTGTGTCGTCCGGTGCGGGAGGAGGACCCGGTCGGCGGTGGCGCGCAGGTCGAGCCGGATGCGCCGCTCCCCCGGCTCGCCGTCGAGGCGGACCGTGCCGAGCATGGTCTCGGTGAACACCGTGCCCCTCATGCGAGGCCCTCCAGCATGATGCGCTCGGTGGCCCGCAGATAGGTGTCGGCCGCCGCGTGCGCTCGCCGGGCGTCCCCCGCGGTCACGGCCTCCACGACCGGCGCCAGCCTCTCGTGGGCGGCCTCCGGATCGGTAAAGGGTCCCTTCAGCAGGGAGCGGACCGGCAGGTAGGCGTTGAAGAGCGTGTTCGTCAGCAGGACGTAGACGCGGTTGCCGGTGGCGCGGGCCAGCGCGCGGTGCACCTCCACATCGGCGAGCTGCACCGCGTCGGCGCCCTCGGCCCGCCGTACGGCCGCGAGCAGCGCGCTCAACTCGGCCCGCTGTACGCGGGTGCCGCGCTCGGCGGCCCGCTCGGCGATCAACGCGCCCACCCCGCGCCGCACTTCGAACACCTCGTGCACCCAGCCCGCGTCGTGCCGCACGAGCATGGGCAGGAGATCCGCCCCACCGAGCCGCGCGTAGTCCCGCACCCGGGTCCCGACTCCGTGCCGCGTCTCCAGCAGCCCGGCCTGCACGAGCCGCCCGAAGGCGTGCTTGAGCGTGGTACGCGTGACGCCGTACCCGTCGGCCAGCCGCCGCTCCGGAGGAAGGTAACTCCCCGCCGGATGACGGCCGTCGAGTATGTCCGTACGCAGCCGGTCCTCCAGGACGTCCACGATGGTCTCGCGGGGCAGAGCCTCCACGTTTCCCCCTCCGGGTCAGTGGCTGAGTGGATGAGCCACTGAACCAGTGAGGGCTCTTCGCGGTCAACCCCTGTGACGGCAAGGGTCGTTGGTGACGGCCGCGAACGAACCGCCCTCGCCGTGTTCGCGAAGGTCGAGTTGCCGCGCACGGGGCGGGCCGGGCTGCCGGATACGGGTCTGGGGCGGGTCCGGACCCACACACGGCCCGAACCCGCCCCAGCCGCAAGCAAGTTGGACCGGACCGACTTTGCGTGAATCGTTGACATGTACGTTACGCGCGCGCAATTCTGAGAGCGCTCTCAAGGGGAAGCGGACGATCTCCGTCCGCGGTATTCCACCTCGCTGAACCCCCACATCAAGGAGGCAGAGAGTGCGCGTACACACCAGATGGCCGGCTTGGGCGTTGGTCTCGGTCACGCTCTCCACGGCATTGCTCACCTTCGGCGCGCCTTCTCGTGCCGAAGCCGCGGTCCCGGCGACCATCCCCCTCACGTTCACGAACAACTCCGGCCGCAGCGAACAGGTCTACGTATACGATCTCGGCACCCAGCTGTCGACGGGAAAGCAGGGCTGGGCCGACGCGAACGGCACCTTCCACGCGTGGCCCGTGGGCGGCAATCCGCCGACGCCCGCACCCGACGCGTCGATCGCGGGACCGGCCAACGGCCAGTCGAAGACGATCCAGCTCCCCAAGTTCTCCGGACGGATCTACTTCTCGTTCGGGCAGAAGCTCGACTTCCGGGTGACGACCGGCGGTCTCGTGCAGCCGGCCGTGCAGAATCCGAGCGACCCGAACCACAACATCCTCTTCAACTGGTCCGAGTACACGCTCAACGACTCCGGCCTGTGGCTCAACAGCACCCAGGTCGACATGTTCTCGGCCCCGTACGCCGTCGGAGTCAAGCTCGCCGACGGGACCACGAAGAGCACCGGTCACCTCAAGTCCGGTGGCTACAACGGCTTCCTCAACGCGCTGCGGAGTCAGCCGGGCGGCTGGGCGAACCTCATCCAGACCCGGTCGGACGGCACGGTGCTGCGGGCGCTCGCCCCGGGGCACGGCATCGAGTCGGGCGCCCTTCCGGCCACCGTGATGGACGACTACATCAACCGCGTCTGGCAGAAGTACAGTTCGTCGACGCTAACGGTGACACCGTTCGGCGACCAGCCGAACACGAAGTACTTCGGCCGGGTCTCCGGCAACGTCATGAACTTCACCAACAGCTCCGGAGCGGTCGTCACCAGCTTCCAGAAGCCCGACGCGGACAGCATCTTCGGCTGTTACAAGTTGCTCGACGCGCCCAACGACCTGGTGCGCGGCCCCATTTCACGCACCCTGTGCGCGGGCTTCAACCGCACCACACTGCTGACCAACCCCAACCAGCCGGACACCACTTCCGCGAACTTCTACGCGGACGGGGTGACCAACCAGTACGCCCGCAACATCCACGCGCAGATGGCCGACGGCAAGGCCTACGCGTTCGCCTTCGACGACGTCGGCAACCACGAGTCCCTCGTCAACGACGGCAATCCGCAGCAGGCGTTCGTCACGCTGGATCCGTTCAGCTGACGGGAGTTCCGTCGAGGACGGGAGTTGGAGTTCCGTCGAGGACGAGACGGGGGCGGGTCCTGAGGGGCCCGCCCCCGTTCCCGTGGCGTCACCACCAGAAGGCGTCGGCGGCGGCAACCGTTCCGGTCCGCACCCGGAGCGTCATCGGTGTCCCATGTCGCCGCCGGAATCCAGGCAGAGCACGGGGACCCGTTGGACGAGGTTGTTCTCGAAGCCACCCCTGTTCCAGGGCTGGTCGAGCGGCTGGGTGTGGCCCTCGGCGTCGGTGGCGCGGGCACTGAGGACATGGCGGCCGGGAGTCGCCGTCCAGGTGAAGTGCCACGCGCGCCAGGCCCACCGGTGAGGGGTCGCCCGGTCCAGTTCGGCCGGGTGCCAGGAGCGCCCCTCGTCCGTGCTGACCTCGACCCCGGTCACCGGCGCACGCCCCGACCAGGCCCGTCCCGTGATGCCGACGGCGCCCGGCTGGACCGCCCGCGCCCGCGACATGAAGTCGGGGAAGCCCGGCGGGACCATCAGGGCGCGCGGGGCGATCCGGCTGACCGGCTCACCCTCCTCGCCGGCGTCCTGCCGGAGCCGGTACGCCACGGCCTGCTGGAATCCCCGGAACGGGGTCTCCGTCACCGTGATCTCGCGGAGCCACTTCACATGTGCCATGCCGTACCAGCCCGGCACCACGAGTCGCAGAGGGTGTCCGTGCTGCGGCGGCAGCGGGGCACCGTTCATCGCGTACGCCACCAGGACCTCGGGCTCGTCGCCGCGCGCCACGTCCAGCGGAAGGGAACGCTGGTAGTCCTGCTCGACCCCGCGCTCGACGCCGTGATCCGCACCGGTGAACACCACGTCCACGGCGTCCTGTTCGACCCCCGCCTCGGCGAGCAGCAGCCGCAGCGGCACGCCCGTCCACTCGGCGGTCCCGACCGCCTCCACCAGCCAAGGCTGGCTCACCGGCCGGGGCGTCAGCAGGGCACGACCGTTGCCCGCGCATTCCATGGTCACCCGCTGCCTGATCGCGGGATACGTCTTCAGCTCGTCGACTCCGAGCAGCAGCGGGCGCCGCACCCGTCCGCCGAGAACGAGCTGCCAGGAGGCCTCTTCGGCGTACGGGATGTCGTAGTGCGTCAGCACATAGTGCAGCCCTGGCGGTGTGACCTCGTACCGCAGGGCCTCCAGCGGCAGCCCGTGGTTCCGGGCGGCGAGAGCCAGCTCCTGGGCGCTGATGCCCTCGTCCGGGCCGGCCAGCCGGGCGGGTGCGCTCATGTCCTCCAGGCGATGCCCCATGAATCCATTGTCCGCCCGCCCGGGGACAGGGCGCTAGGCGATGCGCGGACCGACGCTCCGGTCCACCAGGTCCCGCCAGCCGGTCTCCAGGCGCTCCGGCGACATACCGCGCTGGCGGGTCAGATGACCGATCAGGGCGGGGTCCAGGTATCCCATCAGGGTCTGGGCGACGAGCTCGGTGTCCATGCCCGGGCCCGAGTCCGTCTGCCGCAGCAGCATGCACACATGCATGAAGCGGACCCGGTACGGCGCTGAGGTGAAGCGGCGGGTGGCCTCGGGCTCGGCGGCGAGGTACAGGTCGAGCTGTTCGGAGGTCTGGCGCAGTGCGTGGCATCCGAAGGCGTGCAGGCGCTCCACCGGTGACGCGCCGGGGCCGAGCGGGGCCGGACCGCTGATGAAGGCGGTCTGGAAGCGCTGCTCGGTGTGGTCGAGCAGCGCCATCAGCAGGCCGGTGCGATCGCCGAAGCGCCGGAAGACGGTCCCTTTGCCCACCTCCGCCGATACGGCGACACCCTCCATCGTGAGCCTGGCCACCCCGTGCTCCTCGACCAGCCGGGCGGCCGCCTCCAGCAGGCGGGCGCGGTTGCGGGCGGCGTCGGCGCGCAGCGGGGCGTCCTCGGGGGCGGTGAGCTCCATGAGGACGGGCTCGTCGGACGGTTCCGGTCGCTTCGGAAACGGTGGAAGTGGATGGGACATGACGCCAGCGTAACGGCAACAGGGTCAACTGGACTGCGGTCCGCTTAGGTGGTACACCTTTAAGCGGACCTCGGTCCGTTTTGTTGCCGCAGTGTTTCAGCGTTTCCAGTTTCGGGAGATATCCATGTCCGTACGCATCCTCGCGCTCGTCGGCAGCCTGCGCGCCGGTTCCCACAACCGTCAGCTCGCCGAGGCGGCCGTCAAGCTCGCCCCGGAGGGTGCCGAGGTCGAGCTCTTCGAGGGCCTCGCCGAGATCCCCTTCTACAACGAGGACATCGACGTCGAGGGCAGCGTGCCCGCCCCCGCCGCCCGGCTGCGCGCCGCGGCCAACGGCGCCGACGCCTTCCTGCTCTTCTCGCCGGAGTACAACGGGACCATCCCGGCCGTCCTCAAGAACGCCATCGACTGGCTGTCCCGTCCGTTCGGCGCCGGCGCCTTCAGCGGCAAGCCGGTCGTCGTGGTCGGCACCGCGTACGGCCAGTTCGGCGGCGTCTGGGCGCAGGACGAGACCCGCAAGGCCGTGGGCATCGCCGGCGGCACCGTGCTGGAGGACGTCAAGCTCTCCGTCCCCGGCTCCGTGGTCCGCTTCGCGGAGACCCACCCCGTCGACGACGCCGAGGTCGCCGCTCAGATCGCCGAGGTCGTGAACCAGCTGCACAGCCATGTCGGCGCGTCCGAAGCCGCCTGACAACGTCCTTGCAGGCCGGTCCGGTTGACCCGGGCCGGCCTTCGGCATGTCGCACCTCCGTCACCGCGTGTCGCAAGATCGCCACGCCTCTGGCGGAGCCCCACCCTCCGCGACAGGATGCCCGCATGCAGAGTGATCTCTTTTCCAGTGACCACATGGTGCAGCCCGCGGTCGCGGCGGGCATGACCGTCCAGAACGCCAAGTCCATCAAGTACGCCGTCCAGGGCGAGATGTTCGCGCGTCAGGGCGCGATGGTCGCCTACCGGGGCAGTCTCCAGTTCGAGCGCAAGGGCCAGGGCGTGGGCGGGATGCTCAAGCGGGCCGTCACCGGTGAGGGACTTCCGCTGATGACCGTCCGCGGGCAGGGCGAGGCCTGGTTCGCCCACGAGGCACAGAACTGTTTCATCGTGGGCATCGAACCCGGCGATGTGTTCACGGTCAACGGCCGCAACGTCCTGTGCTTCGACGCCTCGTTGTCGTACGAGATAAAGACCGTGAAGGGCGCGGGCATCACCGGCGGCGGTCTGTTCAACAGCGTCTTCACCGGTCACGGCAGCCTGGGTCTGATCTGCGAGGGCAACCCGCTGGTCATACCCGTCTCCCAGCAGCAGCCGGTGTTCGTCGACACCGACGCGGTCGTCGGCTGGACGGCGCATCTGCGCACCTCGCTGCACCGCTCGCAGTCGATCGGCTCGATGATCCGAGGCGGCTCGGGCGAGGCCGTGCAGCTGAAGCTGGAGGGTGAGGGCTACGTCGTCGTACGTCCCAGTGAGGCGACACCGCAGAAGGCGCAGCAGCACTGATCCGGGGACCGCGAAGGGTGCCCCGCCGGACGGCGGGGCACCCTTCGGTCGTTCGTCGGCGTTGTCCGTCAGTGCTCCGCGGCCGGGGTGTTGGCGACCGTGACGTCGACGGCGGCCCAGGCCGTGTCCACCGCCTTGTACTCGGTGCTGCCCGCCCCGTACATGTCGGCGGCGGCCTTGAGCGTGGCCGTGCGCGCGTCATGGAAGTCGGTCGTGGAGACCATGTAACGGGTGAGCGCCCGGTAGAAGATGGCGGTGGCCTTGGTGCGGCCGATCCCGGTCACCTGCGAACCGTCGTACGTCGGCGAGTCGTACGTCACGCCGCCGATCGTCTTGCGGCCGCTGCCCTCGGCGAGCAGGTAGTACGCGTGCGAGGAGACACCGGAGCCGGCGTGCACCTCGGTGTCGTACGCGGCGGGCGACCAGTAGTCGATCGTCTCCTCGAGCCGGTCGAGGGACGGGTGGTCGAGGCGGCGCAGGAACTTCTGGGCGAGGCCCAGCTTCTCCCCCACCAGGTAGTTCGGCGGGTTCTTCGGGTTGTTCGCCGAGAACTCGACATTCGAGCCGAAGATGTCGGCGAGCGACTCGTTGAGGGCGCCCGGCTCGCCGTACTGGTTGCCGTCCTCGTCCACGCGGGTGGGTTCGAGGGCGGCCGTCGCGTCGACGACGCCATGGGTCAGCTCGTGACCGGTGACATCGAGGACGACCAGCGGCTTCTTGAACAGATCGCCGTCGCCGTCGCCGTACAGCATGCAGCCGCACGTCGAGTCCCAGAAGGCGTTGCCGACCTTGTTGCCGAAGTGGACCATTCCCCGGGCGCCGGCGCTGTTGTTCTTGATGCCCTTGCGGCCGAAGGCCTTCTTGTAGAAGTCCAGGGTCTGGGTGATGCCGTACTGGGCGTCGACCGCGGCGGTGGTCCGGGCGGCCGTGGTGCCGGTGCCCCACTTGTTGTCGCCGTCGGTGAACGTCCTGCCCCGCGCGAAGGACTCCAGCTCCTGGCCCTTGGCGTCCCGGGTCTCGGTGTTCCACCGGGTCGGGTCCTTGAGGAGATAGCTGGTCCGCGCGGTCCGGGTGGTGGTCAGCGCCACCTTGCCGGCGAAGAGGGAGGCCCCGCTGCCGGTGGCCTTGACCGGGTAGTGGCCGGCCGCGGCCGCGCTCGTGAGACCGGACAGCCCGGCGGCCGTACCGATCCGCGGGGTCGCGCTCTCGCCCCGCTTGCGCAGCGTGTCCGCCAGGGACGGCGATATGAACTCGTCGGTGTTCGGGGTGTTGCTGCGGATCCGGCCGGTGTGGGCGTCCACGACGACCGTGCTGGACCCGCCGGCCTCCGTGGTGTCGCTGTCCATGACGAGCACCTGGTAGGCGAGGGCGGCGGCGCCGTCGCGGGCGTCCACGACGAGTCGGGCGCTGCCCGCGTCACCCTTCGCGACGGCCTCGGCCTTCTGCTCCGCCTGCTCGGGGGTCAGCTTCGCCTCGACGGTGGACGGCTTCACCACGTGGTCCGCGGCCCGGGTCACACCCAGGTACTCCCTCCGCTTGCCCAGGTGGACGACCATGTCGCCGCCGAGGACCGGCAGGCCCCGGTGCGTACGGACGAAGCGGACGTGCTGCTTTCCGTCCGGGTCCGTCATCACGTCCTTGACCTGGAGGGTGTCGCCCTGGGTGACACCGGTGGCCGAGGCGTGCGCGAACGCCGCCGCCCTGGCGGCGGCCACCGGCGAGGAGACCGAAGTCGCCGCGCGCGCGGGCTCGTCGGAGGCCACCGCCAAGGCGGGACCCGGAAGTGTGGCGGCCGTCGTCACCGCAACGGCGATGGCCACGCGGCGTATGTGGGGTCTACGCACTGAGTTCCTTTGCACGGAGGCGGCCGGGTTCGCCAACCGCCTTACGGCGCAGCGCTGTTGGGCGCCGCGGGGGCTGTCGGGCCCCGATTCGCCACCCTCACCGATTTCTCATGTACATGTAAAGAAGAAAGATCCCTTTTCTTGCTTTTAGGGGCATCTCTTTACAAATGTTTGCTTCTCGGTGATCAATGAGTGACCAACAGTGCACCGACCGGACAGATGTGAGGGGGAATGAGGCGGTTGCCTGGCGAGGCCGATTGACGCGCGTATGTGACCCATGTCGCACCGTGCGGAGGTGTCAGATCGTGCGGTCGGCGAGGGCGGACAGCAGCGTGCGCAGTTCCGCCGCGGGCCCCGGGGCGAGGGGCACGCCCGCCAGGAGCGTGTCCGCCGCGGCCAGCCGGCGGCGCGCCTCGCGCAAGGCCGCCGTGCGGCCGCCGGCCCGCTCGACGAGGGCCGCGGCGCGGCGGACACCCGCGCCGTCCAAAGAGCGTGAGGCCGCGAGGAGTTCGGCGAGATCGGCGCACCCCGGCGCGTTGAGCGCGGCGAGGACCGGCAGGGTCTTCTTCCCCTGCCGCAGGTCACCGTGGACCGGCTTGCCGGTGACCGACGGATCACCCCAGATGCCGAGTACGTCGTCGGCGATCTGGAAGGCGACACCGAGATGCCGTCCGGCGCGGTCCAGCACGGTCACGGTCCGGTCCGGCGCTCCCGCCAGCCGGGCGCCGAGCGCCAGCGCGCAGCCGAGCAGCGCACCGGTCTTGCGCTCGGCCATCGTCTCGTACTCCCCCGCACTCACCGCCCCGGGTCCGGTCCAGGGCCGGTCTGCGAACAGCAGGTCGTCGGCCTGGCCGCGCACCAGGTCACCGAGAGCCGCGGTCAACTGCCGTACGGCCAGACCGGCTTGGGGAGTCGTCGCCACGGTCTCCACGGCCAGCGCGAACAACGCGTCGCCCGCGAGGACGGCGGGACCGGTGCCGTACGCCTTCCACACGGCGGGGCGCCCCCGGCGCAGCGCGTCACCGTCCATGATGTCGTCGTGGAGCAGCGAGAAGACGTGGACGAGCTCCACCGCGACGGCCCCCGGCACCCCCGCCCCGGCCGGGCCCGAGACGGCCTCCGCCCCGAGGACGGCCAGCGCCTGTCGTACGCCCTTGCCCTGGCCATGGTCGGCGGGGGCGCCGCCGACCTCGCAGCGGCCGAGCGCGTAGCCGGCCATCTCGGCGACCCAGGGGTGCAGCGTGTCGATCGCCTCCGACAGGGCGGGGGCAGCGAGTTCACGGCAGCGACGCAGCACCTGTGGGGCGGTGGGCGGCTGGACGGCCGTGGCTGTCGAATTGGCCGGGGCTGCCGGGACCTTCGAGCGGTGCAGGGCGGTCGAGGTCATCACGCGGCCTCCCTCTCGCCGGTCTCGGGCGTCAACCCCAGTTCCGTGCGTGCCCGTTCGACCATCTGCCGGGCGTGCCGCAGCCCGATGCCCTCCAGCACCGTCGCCAACTCGTCGAGTTCGGCGGCGGTTTCGGCGCTGTCGCGGCCGAGGCGGGCGAGGGACTTGACCAGTCCGAGCCGGGACAGGGCCCGTCCGCGCGGCTCGCTCATCGCCTCGAACTCGGCGAGGGCCCCCGCATACACATCGCGGGCCTGCTCGTAACGCCCGGCGCGGTAGAGGACGTTGCCGCGCATCTTGTGGTTGTAGGCCAGCGCGCCGGACAGCTTCATCGCGCGGCAGGACACCTCCGCCTCGCTCAGCAGCTCCAGCGCGCGGTCCGCGTCCCCGTCGCGCACGGAGACGATGTCCGCGAGGCCTCGCAGCGCCCAGGCGTGGCCACGCCGGTCCTCGGCCCGGGCGGCTATCCCTGCCGCCTCCTCGAACATGGCGTAAGCACGCTCGTACGAGCCGGTGTTGCGGTGGATCTGGGCGATTCCCTCCAGGGCCCACACCGTGTGCCGGGCCTCGCCGCGCTTGCGGGCCTCGGCCAGCAGTTGCTCGTGCAGGGCGGTCACGGCCGCGTAGTCGCCCTGGATGCGGCCGGTCTCCGCCATACCGGCCAGCGAGTAGCCGCGCACGACGACATCCCCCGCCTGTCCGCCGAGTTCGGCGGCGAGCCGCAGCAACCGCCATGCCAGCGGGAACGCTCCTCGCTGGCGGGCCAGCGTGCCGCCGCTCCACAGCGCCCATGCCATCGCGGCGGCGTCACCGGCCTCCCGGGCGGTGCGGTAACTCGCCTTCCACGCCCGGTCGGCGTCCGCCACCTGCCCGAGCCGGCGGTGCGCCTCGGCGACCGCGAGGCCCGACCGGGCGGCCTCGGCATGCGCGCCGGTGCGTTCGGCGGCGCGCAGCTGCTCGGTGCCCGCCGCGAGAACGTCGGTCAGCGAGGAGTTCACCGACAGGGTGGTCAAAGCGCCCTGGTACTCCGGGGCGAAGGCCTTGCCGTACATGAATGCCTTTCCGTCTGCCACCGTCCGTCCACATTTGGTCAAGACGTGGTGGTGATGCTGTAGCTGGGTCTTTCAAGGCGTTGACGTACACCGACTCCGCTATACACCCGATGTATACACGGCATGTATACGCAAGAGGTATAGTGCGTCCGATTTCCATCCGTGAATTTCTGCTTCATGGAGGACGACGCGCCACCCGCCCGTTGCCGATCAAGACGACGATCGCGTCCGCGAGGTTGCCTGGCCGCCGGAAACGCGTTGCGACGCGGCCCGAACGGGACGCAGGATGGCGCAAGTCCACCTTCTCCCCACGGAAAGCAGGCCGCGTGTCAGCAGCCCCGATGCACGTCGGCGAGGCACGGATCGGTGGGGCGCTCGTACGACGCCTGCTGGCCGAGCAGTTCCCGCAGTGGGCCGAACTGCCCCTGAAGCGCGTAGAGTCGGCCGGAACCGTCAATGCCGTCTACCGTCTCGGCGACGACTTGGCCGTCCGTCTCCCGCGTATCGCGGACGGCGCCGACGACATGGTCAAGGAGCACGCGTGGCTGCCGCGGCTCGCCCCGATGCTCCCGTTCCCGGTCCCCGAGATCCTCGGCCTAGGCACCCCCGCGGCGGATTATCCGTGGTACTGGGCCGTACTGCGCTGGCTCGACGGCGACCTTCCGGCGCCCGGCGCCCTCACCGACGCGCGGACGCTGGCCGCCGACCTCGGCTCGTTCGTCGCCGCCCTGCGCGGGATCGACCTGCCCGGCGGGCCGACCGCCTACCGCGGCACACCGCTGGCCACGGCGGACGCCGAGACGCGAGCGGCGATCACCGACCTGCGCGACGTGATCGACACGGGGGCCGCGACGGCGGCCTGGGAGGAAGCGCTCGCGGCGCCGCCGTGGACGGGCCCGCCGCGGTGGCTCCACTCCGATCTGATGCCGATGAACCTCCTGGTCCGCGGAGGCCGCCTCGCGGCCGTCCTCGACTTCGGCACCCTGGGCACCGGCGATCCGGCCTGCGACTTCATCCCGGCCTGGAACCTCCTGCCGGCCGCGGCGAGGTCCGTCTTCCGGGACACGACGGGTGCCGACGACGCCGGCTGGGCGCGCGGCCGTGGCTGGGCCCTGTCCATGGCGCTGATCCAACTCCCGTACTACCGCGGCACGAACCCGGTGATCGCGGGCAACGCCGAGCACGTGATCCGCGAAGTGCTCGCCGACCGGCTGGTGTTGTAGACGACATCACTCCACCAGGGCCTGTCCGACCATTCACGTCGGATCGGGCCGGGGCGTCCGGTGCCGTGCATCGCAAGGCGGAGGGTCACCCTCGTACCGGGCGTATTCGGGCGTGCCGCCCGACAATGCGGCGAGGTGCGGCCAGGCGCCGCGGGCCCGGCGGGAATGGTCAGACGGACCCCAGGGCCTGGGTGCCGAGAACGCCGAGGAGGGCGACGCGTTCGGCGTCCTCCGTGCCGGGCTCGGCCGTGTAGACCATGATCCGCAGGTCGCTGCCCGCGACGCTGAGCACGTCGCAGTCCAGGGTCACGGCGCCGACCTGGGGATGGTCGATGGTCTTGCGGGAGGCGTCGTGGCGGGCGACGGCTCCGGACTCCCACAGTTCCGCGAAGCGCACGCTGTTCGCGCACAGGTCGTCGATGAGCTGCGTCAGGCGCCGGTCCGTCGGGTACCGGCTCGCGGTCGCGCGCAGGTCGGCGGCGAGCGTCGCCTCGAAGGCACGCCGCTCCCGGGGTGTGTGCCGCACCCGGCCGGCGGGGCCGACGAAATTGCGCCAGACGCCGTTGCGTTCGTTGCCGCGCCACCCGGAGGGATCCCCCAGTAGGGCCGCGTACAGCGGGTTGGCCAGCAGCAGGGTCCACGCGGCGTCGTACACCGCCACGGGCGTCCCGTTCAGCCGGTCGAGCAGCCGGTGGACGCCCGGGGTGATGTGGGCGGGCACCATGCCCCGGCCCGGCGGCACCAGCCCGGCCACCTGGAAGAGGTGCTCGCGTTCGGCCCCGGACAGCCGCAGTGCCCGGCCCAGTGCCTCGACGACCTGCTCCGAGGGATGGGCCGCCCGGCCCTGTTCGAGGCGGGTGATGTAGTCGACCGAGATACCGGCGAGCAGGGCCAGCTCCTCACGGCGCAGTCCGGCGGCACGCCGGTTCCCGCCGCCGGGCAGCCCGGCGGCCTCCGGTGTGACCCGGTCGCGCCAGCGTCGCACCGTCCGCCCGAACTCCGTGTTCGCCATGCCACCAACTGTGCACCTCCGCGCGCGGACCCGCCTGGTACCGGCAGTCCCAGGAAGACCGGACTCCTGGCTGTCCGCGCGGCGCTGCCGGAGTCTGGACGCATGACCACAACACTCATCACCGGAGCGAACAAGGGCCTCGGCTTCGAGACCGCCCGCCGGCTCGTCGCGGCAGGCCACACCGTCTACGTGGGCAGCCGGGACCCGGAACGCGGGCGGCGCGCGGCCGAGGAACTCGGAGCACGAGCCGTCGTCATCGACGTCACCGACGACGCGTCCGTCGCCGCCGCGGCGAAGACCATCGAGGCGGAGGGAGGCCTGGACGTCCTGGTCAACAACGCCGGAATCGAGGGGCGCGGGGAGGGAAACAGCGTGATCGGTGCGGCGGAGGTGACCGCCGGGATGATGCGCGAGCTGTTCGAGACGAACGTCTTCGGTCTCGTCCGGGTCACCCACGCCTTCCTGCCGCTGCTCCAGCGGTCGGCCGCCCCGGTCGTGGTGAACCTCAGCAGCGGCCTGGCCTCGCTGACCCGGATCACCGACCCCGCGAGCCCGACCCACGCCTACCCGGGCGTCGCCTATCCGGCGTCCAAGACCACCGTCAACATGATCACCGTGCAGTACGCGAAGGCGTTCCCCGGCATCCGCGTCAACGCGGTGGAGCCGGGCTACACCGCCACCGACCTGAACGGCAACACCGGGACGCAGACCGTGGAGGAGGGTGCCGAGATCATCGTGCGCATGGCGCGGATCGGCCCGGACGGACCGACCGGCGGCTACTTCGACGCGGCGGGCCCCATCCCCTGGTGACCAGGACACACCCGCTTGATGGAACATGTATTCGATTACGGGGGTAGGCTGGCCGTATGGCCATGCACCTCCAGGGCTCGCTCTTCGACCAGACCGACGAGCTCCGACTCGGTCCGCTGAACGGACTGCACCGCACCGCGCTGGGCGACGGAGCCTGGATCGACCTGCTGCCCGGCTGGCTGAGCGGGGCGGACGAGCTCTTCGCCCGCCTCGCCGCCGAGGTGCCGTGGCGGGCCGAACGGCGTCAGATGTACGAGCACGTGGTGGACGTACCCCGGCTGCTCGCCTATTTCCGCGCGGACGACCCGCTGCCGCATCCGATCCTCGAAGAGGCCCGGGACGCGCTGTCCGTGCGGTACGCCGAGGAGCTGGGCGAGCCGTTCACCACGGCCGGGCTCTGCTACTACCGGGACGGCCGCGACAGCGTGGCCTGGCACGGGGACAGGATCGGCCGGGGCGCCCGCGAGGACACGATGGTCGCCATCGTGTCCGTGGGCGCCCCGCGCGATCTCCTGCTGCGGCCTCGCGGTGGCGGGGACACCGTGCGGCGCCCGCTGGGCCACGGCGACCTCATCGTGATGGGCGGCTCCTGCCAGCGCACCTGGGAGCACGCGATCCCCAAGACGGCACGGGCGGCGGGACCCCGGATCAGCATCCAGTTCCGCCCCGACGGGGTGAACTGACCGGCGCGGCCGATCGCCCTGGGGCCGACCGGCTCACGGCGCGAGCTGGGCCTGCACCGCCGGCGCGTACCGGTCGACGATGTCGTCGACCGTCGTGGCGCGCAGGTGCGAGCCCCGGGCGATGCCGTACATCACGCCGAGGCCGAGCAGCGTGCTCACGGCGAGTTCGGCGCGCAGGCCCGCGTCCTCTCCGCTCAGCCGCCGGGCGAGACGGTCGCTCACCTGGGCGCGGAAGTTGGCGCGCAGTATCTCGCCCTGTTCCCCCTGCAGCGGGGCGAAGACGATCCGCAGGACGGGGTCGGCGCCGCGCTGGGTCTGGCCTTCGAGGAGATGGCGGACCATGTGCCGGCCGAGCTCCTCCAGCGGGGCGTCCAGCAGGGCGTCGGCGTCGGACTCGAAGGACATGACGCGGGCGAACAGCGCGTCCTTGTTGCCGAAGTACTTGAGGATCAGCGGCGGGCTCACCCCCGCCCGGTCGGCGACCGCCTTGAGCGTGATGTCCGCGTGGGCGTGCCGGGCCAGCAGATATCGGGCCGCGCGCAGGATCGCCGCCTTGCTCGCCTCGGCGTCGCGCCGGGGCGCGGCAGGCGTCGCGGGGGTTGCGGGTGCGGCCTCCCCCTCCCGGTGCGGTGGAGTGGCGGCGGGCGGCTGCTCACCTGGCCCCGGGACGGTCGGGGACGCCGTGAGACCGGAGTGCGGGGTGGTCACGGTGCTCAAGCTCCTTCGAGGGCCTCGTCGCGGGGTGCGCCGGTGGGGCGGCGGGTGCGCGGGGTCTCGCGGGAGGCGGGGTCGGTGGGTATCGACAGTGCGGCGGCGCATGCCACCAGTGCGACGGTACCCGCCATCGCGAAGGCCAGCAGATAGCCGTGCAGCGTCGGCACCGGGGCTCCCGCGACCAGGCTCGTGTGGTGCACCAGCACGGCGGCCACGGCGGCACTGCACACGGCCTGACCGATGGTGCGCATCAGGACGTTGACGCCGTTCGCGGACGCGGTCTGCCCGGCGGGCACGGCACGCAGGATCAGGGTGGGCAGGGCGGAGTAGGCGAAGGTGGTGCCGATCGCGCAGACCGTCGCGCCCAGGATGATCATCCACAGGTCGCGGCTGTCGGCGATCCGCAGGACGTAGCCGGAGGCGATGATCGCCGTACCGAGGGCCAGCGTCACCCGGGGACCGCGGGCCGCCGAGATGCGCGCCGAGACGGGCGAGAGCAGCAGCATGGTCACCCCGCCGGGCAGCAGACACAGGCCGGTCGCGACGATCGACAGGCCGAGTCCGTAGCCGGTGGCCGTGGGCGCCTGCACCAGCTGCGCCGTGACCAGCGAGTTGCCGTAGAACGCGAAGCCCGTCAGGAGCGCGGCGATGTGTGGCAGCGCGACACGCGGACGGGCGGCCAGCTTCAGGTCGACGAGGGGGCGTTCGGTACGCAGCTGCTGTCGCCACCACAGCGTGAGGACGGCGGCGCAGGCGGCGAACAGGCCGAGGATCTTCGGGCTGGTCCAGCCCCAGGTGCCGCCCTGGGACACGGCGAGCAGCAGGCACGCCAGTCCGGCGGCCAGGCCGAGCGCGCCCACCGTGTCGAAGCGGCCGGGCTCCCGGACGGGCGACTCGCGCACCGCCCACCAGGCCAGTGCCGTCCCGAAGACACCGAGTGCCGTCGTCGCCCAGAACATGACGTGCCAGTTGGCGTACTGCACCACGAGGGCCGCGAGCGGGAGGCCGAGGGCGGCGCCGATGCCCACGGTGGAGCTCATCAGCGCGACCGCGGAGCCCGTGCGCTCCGGCGGCAGTTCGTCGCGCAGGATGCTGATCGACAGCGGGACCACGGCGGCCGCCGCGCCCTGCAGGGCGCGCGCCACGATCAGGACGCGGATGTCCGAGGTGAGCGCGCACATCAGCGAGCCGACCGTCATCATCCCGAGGGCCATGAGCAGCACGCGCCGCTTGCCGTACATGTCACCGGCGCGGCCCAGAACGGGGGTGAGCACGGCTCCCGAGAGGAGGGTCGCCGTCACCATCCAGGAGACCGCGCCCGCCGAGGCGCCGGTCAGCCGGGGGAGGTCGGGCAGCAACGGGACGACCACCGTCTGCATGACGGCCATGAGGATCCCGCCGAACGCCAGGACGGGAATCGCGAGCCGCTCGCGCAGAGCCGACATCGACACTCCAGAAGTAGACGCGACAAAGGGGTGAATGACAATTCACCATAGCGGTGAATTGTCATTCACCCCAAGTGGGGTCCGCTTCTCACGAGGTAGCTGGGGGGCGCCTCGGGGGGCCGGGACGGAGAATCTAGCGCCGGGCGCGGGACTGTACGCCGCGGGCCACCTTCGGTCCGATCCAGCGCTTGAAGCGGCGCAGCACCTCCAGCCGCCCGGCCGCGCGGTCGATCCGGTAGTACAGCTGCGGCGGGACGTACGGCAGCAGCGGCGAGTGCCGTTGCCCGAGCAGGGCGAACATCTGCGCCGGCGGAAGGCGGATGTAGCGCGGCAGGTTCTCGTACCACTGCGCGCTGTGGCGGGCCGCGCTCTGCACCGACAGGAGTTCCGCCCTGCGCTCCCGCCCGTACTCACCGAGCGCGGATTCCAGGTCCGTGTGCTCGCGCAGCGCCCGGGCCAGCGAGATGGCGTCCTCCAGGGCGAGGGTGGTGCCCGCGCCGATCGAGTAATGGGTGGTGTGGGCGGCGTCGCCGAGCAGGACGAGGTTTCCGCGGTGCCACGTCCGGTTGGTCAGGGTGCGGAAGGTGAGCCACTGGGCGGCGCCGTCGGTCTGCGCCCGGCCGATCAGTCCGTGCCCGTTCAGCAGGTCGGCGAAGAGCTTCTCCAGCAGCGCGAGACCGTCGGCCTCGCTCGCGCCGTCGAGTCCGAGGCCGGTCCAGGTCCGCGGGGAGCACTCGATGACGAGGGTGCTCCGGTCGTCACTGAAGCGGTACGCGTAGCACCAGATCCAGCCGTGCTCCGTCTCCACGAAGGAGAAGGTGAAGGAGTCGAAGACCTTGGTGGTGCCGAGCCAGATGTAGTAGTTGCGCCCGAGGTCGAACTCGCTGCCGAAGTGGTCCGCGTGGCGCTCGCGCAGGGCGCTGTTGACCCCGTCCCCGGCGACGACGAGGTCGGCGTCGGGCAGCCGGTCGGCCGTGATCTCGCTCTCGTACTCGACGCGTACCCCGAGGGCCCGGGCCCGCTCGGCGAGCAGCTCCAGCATCCGGCGGCGGCCGATGCCGAATCCCTCGTCGCCCGGGTGCACGGTCGTACGGTCGCCGACATGGGCGACGCCGTCGCTCCAGCTCACCGAGTTCTCACTGACGGCGAGCGCGGACGCCGGGTCGCCCTCACGCAGTTTGTCGAGCAGGCCCGCCCAGTAGGTCACTCCCCAGCCGTACGTCGATCCGGCCGGGTTCCGCTCATGGACGGTGATGTCATGGGACGGGTCCTGGAGCTTCATCAGGATCGAGAAGTACAGGCTTGCGGGTCCGCCACCGACGCACGCGATCTTCACGCGCACTCCCCTATGTTGCACAATGCGGTCAATTGATCACGAAGAGTAGCAGGGGGCACCATGCCACAGTTCATGCCCACAGTTCACGCCAGATCGCGGGCGTGAGCCGCGCCACGAGCCCGGGGTCGCGACCGCAAGATCATCCATGCGAGGTCCCCCCGCCGGAGGATTTCCGCCCGCGAGTGCGCCACGAGTACCCCGCACAGCAAGATCATCTTCGTTCAACCTTGCACGACATATGCGCGATTGTCCGGATCACGGCCAACCGACATTCGGCGATTTCTCCCGCTGTTTGACGATCCGATAGGCATATCGGGTCATCAACCCAGCTGATCACAGGAGGTCTCCGCATGCCGGAGGTCACTCGTCGCCGTGCCCTCGGGGCCGCCGCCGCGCTCGCCGCGGGCGCCGGTGCCCAGACCCTCGCCGCGTCTTCGGCGTCCGCGTCTCCGAACGGGCCCACCCCACGGCGGTCCACCGCCGAGCATCACCACGGCGGCCCTGAAGCCTTCGACGAGGTCTTCCAGGGGCGCCGCATAGAAGGCCGCCCGGTCACCGGGGGCGGTCACCATCACGGCGCCGGATACGCCGTGTTCATCGATGGCACGGAGCTGCACGTCATGAGCAACGCCGACGGCAGCTGGATCAGCGTCGTCAGCCACTACGCCCCCGTGCCCACCCCGCGCGCCGCCGCCCGAGCCGCCGTCGTGGAGCTGCAGGGGGCGCCGCTCGTGCCCTTCGCCGCCAACTGAACCACCCCGCAAGCAGATCGTGGAGTCCCGCACATGACCGTACGCAAGAACCAGGCGAGCCTGACCGCCGACGAGAAGCGGCGATTCGTCGCCGCGCTGCTGCAGCTCAAGCGCAGTGGAAAGTACGACGCCTTCGTCACGACGCACAACGCCTTCATCATGGGCGACACCGACAACGGCGAGCGCACGGGCCACCGTTCACCGTCGTTCCTGCCCTGGCACCGCAGATTCCTTCTCGAGTTCGAGCGGGCCCTGCAGTCCGTGGACTCCTCGGTGGCACTGCCCTACTGGGACTGGAGCAGCGACCGCACGGCGCGCTCGTCCCTGTGGGCGCCCGACCTCCTCGGCGGCACCGGACGCAGCCTGGACGGCCGGGTGATGGACGGCCCGTTCGCCGCCGCGTCGGGCAACTGGCCGATCAACGTCCGCGTCGACAGCCGGACTTACCTGCGCAGATCGCTCGGCGACGGGGTCCGGGACCTGCCGACCCGCGCCGAGGTGGAGTCCGTGCTCGCCATGGCGACGTACGACATGGCGCCCTGGAACAGCGCCTCGGACGGCTTCCGCAATCACCTCGAAGGCTGGCGGGGCGTCAATCTGCACAACCGGGTGCACGTCTGGGTGGGCGGCCAGATGGGCACCGGCGTCTCCCCCAACGATCCGGTGTTCTGGCTCCACCACGCCTTCATAGACAAGCTGTGGTCCGAGTGGCAGCGCCGTCACCCCGGCTCCGGCTATCTCCCGCTGGCGGGCACCCCGGACGTCGTCGACCTCGGCGAGACGATGAAGCCGTGGAACGACACCCGGCCGGCCGACCTGCTCGACCACACCGCGTTCTACACGTTCGACACGGCCTGATCCCGGCCGCTCCCGTGACCGGCGGCCCTCTCAGCGGGAGCCGACCGGTCATCGGCAGTCCGGCAGGCGTGGGAGCACCTGCGGCACGGGGACGCGTACGGCGCTGGGACGCCGGAGCGTCAGGCGCCGCCCGTCTCCTCGGTGCGGCACTCCGGGTGACCCCAGCCCTGGGCGTTCTTGGCGATGGGCTCACCCGCGGCGTAGGAACGGCCGCACGCACAACGGCCGTTGAACTTCGCCTTGATGGTGCGGCTCGACGTGCCCTGCCGGGGCGCCTTGGCCGCGGGGCGGCGGCGGGAGGCGCCGGAGGAAGCGGGGGTGTCGGGCGACGCCGGCGGCTCCGGAGACCCGAGGTCACTGCCCGCGGGCTGCTGCACGATCGCGGCCTGGCTGGCGGCGCGGTCGGCGAAGTCGTTCAGCCGGTCGCCGTCGACCTGGTGGGCGGGGACGTAGCGGAACTCCACCGTGCGGCCGGTGAGGAGTTCGTCGATGCGGGCGACCAGTTCCTGGTTCGCGACGGGCTTGCCCGCGGCCGTCTTCCAGCCCTTGCGCTTCCAGCCCGGCAGCCAGGTGGTGACGGCCTTCATCGCGTACTGGGAGTCCATCCGGATCTCCAGCGGCACATCCGCCGCGATCGCCGTCAACAGGCGTTCCAGCGCGGTCAGTTCGGCGACGTTGTTGGTCGCCGTGCCCAGCGGTCCCGCCTCCCAGCGGATCGGGGTCTCGTCCCCGTCGGCGACGACCCAGGCCCATCCGGCGGGTCCCGGGTTTCCCTTCGAAGCCCCGTCACAGGCGGCCACAACGCGTTCAGGCATGACCCCGATCATGCCACGCCCCGGCGAGGGCGCCGCGCACGGGGCGCGGGCGCAGGGGCGCGGGGGCACGGGCGCAGGGTGCCGGCACAGGGGAGGCAGGCGCAGGGGAGGCAGGCGCAGGGGGGCGGCCTGCACGGGGGCGGGCGCAGGGGCCCGCGAAGCATGCGGCCTGCGCAGAGGGCCGGCGCAGCGCACCCCGCGGGCCTGCGGGTGGCGGCGGGCGCGGGCCGAGCGGCGGCCCGCGACCGCGTCCTCGGGGAGACGGTCACGGGCCGCACGCTTCGCAGGCCGCACGCTTCGCGGGCCTCAAACCTCGCAGGCCTCAAGCCTCGCGGGCCTCAAGCCCCCAGACGTGTGGTCGCCCGTGCCCTGGAAGGCGTCAGGACACGTCCGTCATCTCGGGCATCTCGCCCTGGGTCGTCTTCATGTCGATGACGGAGAACGGAGCGCCCTGCGGGTCGCTCAGCGCGGCGAACCGGCCGAACGGGCTGTCCATCGGCCCGAAGCGCAGGACCGCACCGCGCTCGGTCGCCTTCGCCACCGCCGCGTCGCAGTTCTCGACGGTGAAGTAGACGTTGACGTACGGCGGTACCTCGGGCGGGAAGTCGTCCGTCATCTTCATCCGGCCGAGGACCGGTTTCCCGTCGAGGTTGAAGATGCGGAAGTCGATGGCGTCGTCGCGCACCTGCTGGGCGGTGAAGGGGAAGACGGCCGGGAAGAACGCGTCGGACTTCTCCGGGTCACGGGTGAAGACCTCGGCCCTGGCGTACGCGCCGGGCTCACCGATCGACTCGAAACCCTCGTGGACACCCGCCTGCCAGACGCCGAAGACGGCCCCGCTGGGGTCCCGGGCCAGCGTCATGGTGCCGAACTCGCCGACCTGCATCGGCTCCATCAGCACTTCGCCGCCCTTGTCCTTGATCTTCGCGGCGGTGGCGGCGGCGTCGGGCGAGGCGAAGTACAGGCACCAGGCGGACTGGCCCTCCTGCCCCGGCATCGGCGGCACGACGGCGGCGACCGCCTTGCCGTTGGAGTAGGCCTGCGTGTAGTTCCCGTACTCCGAGGACGCCTCGCCGAACGTCCAGCCGAGTACGTCCCCGTAGAAACTCTTGGCCCCTTCGACATCGCTGAACATCGCGTCCGCCCAGCAGGGCGTTCCTTCAGGCTGTACGGCCATGACCCGACCTTCTCCTGTTCGGTGAACGGTTGCGCTGTTCACGCTAGCCAGCCTTCGGGCGGGCCGCGCGCCGAAGCGCGGGCGCTGCACGACACTGGAGAACGGGCCGACCTGGCCGTCGACGGGACGGGGTACGGGATGATGCGGGCGTGGGAAGTGTCCGAGCCGGGGCCGATCGAGGGGGAGCCGCTGCGGCTCGTCGAGAGACCGGTGCCGACGCCCGGACCCGACGAGCTCCTGGTGCATGTCCGCGCCTGCGGGGTGTGCCGCACCGATCTGCATGTCAGTGAGGGCGACCTGCCCGTGCACCGCCGCGGGGTGACGCCCGGCCACGAGGTCGTCGGCGTGGTGGCGGGGACCGGCGGAGCCGTGAGCGGCTTCGCCCACGGTGACCGGGTGGGGGTCGCCTGGCTGCGCCGCACGGACGGCACCTGCGGCTACTGCGTACGAGGGGCCGAGAACCTCTGCCCGGCGTCCGAGTACACCGGCTGGGACGCGGACGGCGGTTACGCGGAGTACACGACGGTGCCGGCCGCCTTCGCCTACCGGCTGCCGGACGGCGTGGACGACATCGCCCTGGCGCCACTGCTGTGCGCGGGCATCATCGGCTACCGGGCGCTGCGCAGGGCCGCGCTGCCCCGGGGCGGCCGGCTCGGCCTGTACGGCTTCGGCGGCAGCGCCCACCTCTGCGCACAGCTCGCGCTCGCCGAGGGCGCCACCGTGCACGTACTGACGCGGGATCCGGCCGCGCGACAGCTGGCACTCGACCTGGGGGCCGCGTCCGCCCGCGGGGCCTACGACGAGCCGCCCGAGCCCCTGGACAGCGCGATCCTGTTCGCGCCGGTCGGCGATCTGGTCCCGGTCGCCCTGCGGGCACTGGACCGCGGCGGCGTCCTGTCGGTCGCGGGCATCCATCTGAGCGACGTCCCGCCGCTGCGCTACGAGAGTGACCTGTTCTACGAGAAGGAACTGCGCAGCGTCACCTCCAACACGCGTGAGGACGGCAGGGACTTCCTGGCCCTCGCGGCCCGCCACGGCATCCGCGCCACGACGCACGCCTATCCGCTGGAACAAGCGCCGCAGGCCCTGCGGGATCTCAAGGCGGGCCGCTTCGACGGGGCGGCGGTGCTGGTGAACGACCGCCCGCCGAATAGCTGAGCATGCGGGCGCGCCGACCCCATGCGTGGATGGACCCACGCGGGTGCTGCGGTGGAGGTGCGATGGCGGGCCGGGGCGGTGACGACACAGCGGGTGCGGGGTCGCCGTCCGACGCCCTGGAGGACGCCATCGAGTCGATCGGCACGACACTCGACGAGCGCACCACCTGCGAGGAACTCGTGGCGTTCGTCTGCCGGCACTTCTGCGAGTCCGCCGCGGTGGACCTGCTGCCGAGGGACGTCGCGGCCGACCGTCACTCCCCGGACCCGGACTTCTTCCGCGTCGCCACCGCCGGCCGCACCCACCTGCTCACCCCGTCGGGCGGTCCGCGCCCGCTGTCCGTCCGGGCGCTCGACGAGGGGCATCCGATCGCCGCCTCGATCGACCTGTCCGGCCGCATACCCCGGCAGGTCCTGACCGTGCCGCTGCTCGCGCACGGACGCCTGTACGGGGTGCTGCTCGCCGTCCGGCAGGGAGCACCGTTCACGGACGCCGACACATCGGGCACGCACTACGCGGCGCGCCTCGCGGCCGTGCACCTCGGCCACTCCCGGAAGCACGAGACCGTCCGCGGTACGGTCCTGGATCTGCAGCGTGCGCTGCTGGCCGAACCGGGCCGGCCACATCCGAACCTCGACCTCGCCACCCGTTATCTGCCGGCCGGGGGCGGGACCCTGGTGGGCGGGGACTGGTTCGAGACCGTGCGGCTGCACTTCGGGCGGACCCTGCTGGTCGTCGGCGACGTGATGGGCCACGGCCTGGACGCTGCGGTGGACATGAACGCGTACCGCTCGATGCTGCGCTATGTCGCCTCCACGGATCTGCCGCCCCATCGGGTGCTGCGCCGTCTGGACGCGGCGGTCGCCGAGGAGGGCACCCGGCGTCCGGCCACCTGTCTGCTCGTCCGCGTCGATCCGGCGCGCGGCGTCGCGGTGATCGCGGGCGCCGGGCATCTGCCTCCGGTGGTGTTCGCCGGGGACGGCTCCGGCGAGCTGCTGCCACTGCCGGTCGGTCCGCCGCTGGGCACGGGGGTGGGCGGCTACGAGCAGGTGGTCCGCAGACTCTCCCCCGACGACACCCTGGTGATGTTCACCGACGGACTCGTGGAACGCCGCCACGAGGACATCGACGAGTCGCTGGCACGGTTGGCCGGGCTGCGTCTGCCGCCGGGTGCCGGGGTCGACGACCTGCTCGACGAGGTGCTCGTCAAGCTCGACGCCCGGCACGCGGAGGACGACGTGGCGGTACTCGCGGCCCGGATCCACCCCCGGAACCACCCGGCCTGAGGAACGCTCAGGACCTGTTCCGCGGCCGGGTCGGTTCGGTCGGGTGCGACCGACGCGTTCAGTCGGTGAGGTCGACGCGCACGGTGGTGAGGGAGGCGCCGACCATGCGGACGGCGGCGCTGTTGAACCGGGGCAGAGTCTTCAGCCGGGCGCGGGCGTCGTCCCCGTGCAGCACATGGGCGGTGCCGCTGTACCAGCGCCCCTTGACGCGGACCCGAACCCTCGGATCGGCCAGGATGTTGCGCACGTACTGCGAGCGGTCGCCGTACTCGGAGACGAACCAGAACTGCCGCCCGACCAGTCGGCCTCCGATCGGTGTCCGGCGCGGTAGACCCGAGGCGCGTCCGGTGGTCTCGATGAGCGTCTGCACCGGCAGTCGCCTGAGGAGGGGGTTGCCGATACGCCGCTGGAACGCCGTGACCGTGCGGTACTTCAGCTCGTGGTGGCGCGACATGAGTGATCCTCCCCTTGGGCCGTGGAAGGCCATTCTGCGGGCGCCGGTACGGCGCCGCCGCACCGCCGCCACCGGTCCCGAGGACATCCGGCCACGCACCCCTCCCCCACCGCCCGCGGGCGGACCGTACGCCGTCCCGGCGCCGTGCCCTGCGCCCGGCGTGCGGTCCGCGTTGCCGCACGGTGCCCGTCGGCTACTCCCCCGCGTACGCCCTCTCCAGGGCCGCGATGTCCAGCTTCGACATCTGGAGCATCGCCTGGGTCGTGCGGGCCGCCTTCTGGGGGTCCGGGTCGCTGACCAGGTCGATGAGCCGGGAGGGCACGACCTGCCACGACAGTCCGTACTTGTCCTTGACCCAGCCGCAGGGACCCGCCGCGCCGCCGTCCTCGACGAACCTGTTCCAGAAGTGGTCCACCTCGTCCTGGTCGGCGCAGTCGATCTGGAACGAGATCGCCTCGTCGAACGTGAACTGCGGGCCTCCGTTCAGCGCGACGAACTTCTGGCCGTTGGCCACGAACTCGACGGCCAGCACCGAACCGGCGGGGCCCGGGCCCGCCTCGGTGTAGCGGCCGACCCTGCCGAGCCTGGAGTTCTTGAAGATCGAGACGTAGTAGTGGGCGGCCTCCTCGGCCTGGCCGTCGAACCACAGACAGGTGGTGAAACCGTCGGCGGACATGCGAACCT
Source organism: Streptomyces sp. NPDC026500 (assembly GCF_055567635.1). NCBI lineage: Bacteria > Bacillati > Actinomycetota > Actinomycetes > Kitasatosporales > Streptomycetaceae > Streptomyces > Streptomyces sp. NPDC026500. Next base: position 43,398 of record NZ_JBVHQB010000031.1, read on the forward strand.
CCTTGGGCGAAAACGTCGTCACTTCTGTCGACTGATCCTCGTCCGAAAACTCATCTGTCGCGCGCGCATGAACTCACCCGCGACGCCCCGGGTCCACCCCGCCGCCGCAGGCTCTTCCGAACAAGCCCTACCAGCCGGTAGGGCCGGGTCGGCGCGGCTTCCGGCGCCGGGACAAACCGCTGCCGGACGCCCCGCCCGCGGAGTTAGCATCCGCGGACATGACCTTCACCGACGCCCCCGGCGTCCATCCGTTCCGTATCCACTTCCCGCAGAGCGACCTGGACGACCTGCACCGACGCCTCGACCACACCCGCTGGCCCGACGAACTGCCCGGAGTGGGCTGGGCCTACGGGGTCCCCAAGGACTACCTCCAGGATCTCGTACGGTACTGGCGGCACACCTACGACTGGCGCGCGGCCGAGGAACGCCTCAACGCATGGCCGCAGTTCACCACCGAGATCGACGGCGCGCGAATGCACTTCGCGCACATCCGCTCGCCGGAACCCGGGGCGACCCCGCTGATCATGACGCACGGCTGGCCCGGGTCGATCGTCGAATTCACCGATGTCGTCGGGCCGTTGACCGATCCACGCGCCCACGGCGGCGATCCGGCCGACGCCTTTCACCTGGTCGTTCCGAGCATTCCGGGCTTCGGGCTCTCGGGGCCGACACGGGACACGGGCTGGGAGTTCACCCGGGTGGCCGCCGCGTTCGCCGAGCTGATGGAGCGACTCGGCTACCGGCGCTTCGGCGCGCAGGGCGGGGACTGGGGCGGGGCCGTCTCGCGTGAACTGGGGCGCGCGCACCCGGACCGGGTGACCGGCGTCCACCTCAACCTGCTGCCCGGTTCGTACGCCGTCACCGAGCCGACAGCCGAGGAACTGTCCGCGCTGACCACGGTCGAACGCGAGCGCACCCTCGAATCCTGGCGGCGGGGCCAGGATTGGAACCGCGAGGAAGCGGGTTACGCCGCGCTCCAGTCGACCCGGCCGCAGACGCTCGCCTACGCCCTCACGGACTCGCCGGTCGGTCAACTCGCCTGGATCGCGGAAAAGTTCAGGCAGTGGACGGACTCGAAGGACCGCCCCGAGGACGCTGTCGACCGGGATCTGCTGCTCACCAATGTGATGCTGTACTGGCTGACGGGCACGGCCGGTTCGTCCGCACGGATCTACTACGAGCGTGCCCACGCGAACTATTGGGGTACGCCGCCCGAGCCGTCGACCGCCCCGACCGCGCTCGCCGTCTTTCCGGAGGAGAACTTCGTCCCGCTGCGCCATGTCGCGGAACGCGCCGACACCATCGTCCGCTGGACCGAGTTCGACCGGGGCGGCCACTTCGCCGCGATGGAGGAACCGGATCTGGTGGTCGCGGACATCCGGGCGTTCTTCCGTCAACTCCGGGCGATCGCCTGAGGGATGGTGCCGGACCTCCTGTCGTCGACCTCGCCGTGGTCGGGAAGTCCGGGTACGGCGGCGCCCGGCTCTCCGGCCTTCCGGCTCTCCGCTCTCCGGCTCTGCCGACAGCGAATCTGCTGCGGGCCGAGAATTCCGGTCCGGCACCGTCACCGGGCCGAGAGTGGAGTCAGCGGCGACGCCCGCCGCGTCACGACCAGGAGGAACCATGACTCCCCTCATCACCGGCTGGGATCCGGCCCGCGCACCGCGGGCCGAGGAGGGCGACACTCCCGCGACCCGCTTCGACGACCATCTGGCCGCGCAGTTGCTGGCCCAGCGGATCGTCCTCCTCGGCACCCAGGTCGACGAGGTCTCCGCGAACCGGGTGTGCGCCCAACTGCTCCTGCTGTCCGCCGAGGACGCGCGCACGGACATCAGCCTGTACATCAACAGTCCGGGCGGATCGGTGACCGCGGGCCTCGCCATCTACGACACCATGCGGCTGATCCCCAACGACGTCTCCACACTCGCGATGGGCTTCGCCGCGAGCATGGGGCAGTTCCTTCTCAGCGTCGGGACGCGCGGCAAGCGCTTCGCGCTGCCGAACGCGCGGATCATGATGCATCAGCCCTCCGCGGGCATCGGCGGCACGACCGCCGACATCGAGATCCAGGCGCAGAACCTCGAGTTCACCAAGCGGGCCATCGAACGGATCACCGCGGAACACACCGGCCAGAGCGAGGAGACGATCTCCCGGGACGGTGACCGCGACCGCTGGTTCACGGCCGAACAGGCCAAGGAGTACGGCATGGTGGACCGGGTCGTGGAGTCGCTCGACGATGTCCGCCCGGCCGCGTCACGGCGACGGATGGGACTCTGACATGGGTACGTACACGATTCCGAACGTCGTCGAGCGGACACCGCAGGGCGAGCGGTCGTACGACGTCTTCAGCCGGCTGCTCTCGGAGCGGATCATCTTCCTCGGCACGGAGATCGACGACGGCGTCGCCAACGTCGTCATCGCGCAGCTCCTCCATCTGGAGTCGTCGAGTCCGGAGAGCGAGATCGCGATCTACATCAACTCCCCCGGCGGCTCGTTCACTTCGCTGATGGCGATCTACGACACGATGACCTTCGTGCAGGCGCCGATCTCGACGTTCTGCGTCGGGCAGGCCGCCTCCACGGCCGCGGTGCTGCTGGCCGGGGGCGATCCCGGACGGCGGTTCGTCCTGGAGCACGCGCGCGTGCTGCTCGGCCAGCCCGCGAGCGGCGGACGTCAGGGCACGGTGTCGGACCTCAGCCTCCAGGCCAAGGAGATGCTCCGGATCCGCTCGCAGGTCGAGGAGGTCCTCTCCCGGCACACCCACCACGACGTCACCACTCTGCGCGCGGACATGGACCGCGACAAGATCTTCACCGCGCAGGAGGCGGTGGCGTACGGACTCGCGGACGAGATCCTGAGCCGGCGGCTCGCCGTGCTCTGACCCCGGGTCGCCCCGGGGCCGGTCGGAGTCAGGCGGCGAGGCACATGCCGTCGTACCGGGAGGCCGAGGCCGGGGTCGAGGCGGAGCGGCCCCGGACGGACTCGGCCCGGGTGTGCCGGGTCAACTCGCGCTGGGCCAGCGACAGCAGTTCGGTGAGGCCGAGACCCAGGGCGCGCGCTGCGGCCGCGAGGACCTCGGAGGAGGCCTCCTTGCGGCCGCGCTCCACCTCGGAGAGGTAGGGCATGGAGATACGGGCCGCGTCGGCCACGTCCTTGAGCGTGCGCTCCTGGGCCAGGCGCTCACGCCGCAGGACGTCGCCGACCAGGTCGCGCCACAACGGCTCCTTGCCGGTGGGAGCGGCGGGAGCCGTCGGTCCCGGGCGCGGCACGATGACCGGCGGCCGCGGTGGCCGAGCCGGGGCCTCGGCCACCGCCGGGGTCCGGGAGCGCTCCGGTGCTGCCACCGGGCGCAGGCGAATGACGCGGGCTTCGTTCGGCATCTGGTTGCTCACCTCTTCAGCCTAGGAGCCCCGGACCGCACGGGAAGGGATCGGCGTTCCGCTCTCGGTGAATCCGCGGAACGCCGTCGGCCTAGGCGGAGGAGGAGGCGGCGGAGGCCGCCGACTGCGTCGTCAGATCGGAGGACGCCGAACCGGACGCCGGAGCCGACTGCGTCGTCGGAGGCCCGCTCGACGGGGTCTCCGGTTGCACCGAGGACGGCGAGGAGGAGGACGGTGTGGAAGGCGAGGACGACGACGGTGACGAGCTCTCGGTCGACGGCGAGGTCGAGGTCGACGGGCACGGACTTCCGGATGCCGAGTTCTTTTCGCCGGGCGAGGAGCACGGCGAAGCGGAGCCCGAGACACTGACCGACGGCGAGGGGTTCACCGGGGGGTGCGTCTTCTTGTCGTGGTGCACGTTGTCGCCCCGGTGCCTGGCGATCCACTCGTTGTTGTCCGGGTCGAAGATGACGAACACGTTGATGATCGTCGTCGAGGGCGCCACGACCACGACGTTCTGCGATCGGTACGACGGCCACGAGTCGCCCGTCGGCTTGGGGGTGCCGTTCTGCGGGACCGGCGCGAGCAGCGGGTTGCCGCACGCGCAGCGCACCCGGGGCACACCGCGGGCGTCCACGAGGACGGCGGTGCCGGCCTGGAGGACCGCCTGGTAGCTGGTGGGGGCGCCGTTGCGGTAGCCGTGGTTGGTGACGCGGGTGTCCATGCGGAGCTGCACGGGGGTCAGGGAGCGCAGATACGCGGGGACGGTGTCCGGCTGGATGCCCTCCACCGAGGCGAACGCCTTGTTCTTCGCCGGGTCCGCCTGGAGCGCGCTGATCTGCTTGCCCACGTCGCAGCTGGCGACGTTGCGGGTGCCGCCGTAGAGGCCGGGAGCGTTACCGCTCACGGCGCGGGTCGCGTTGGCGGGCGCCGACTGGGCCGGCGTCGCCGGGGTCTGCGGCGCGGTGGAACTGTCGTTGGCGGTCGACTCGGTGAACGGGTCGGGCCCCGTCTTGTCCGCGGACTGCAGGAAGACCTCACTGCTGGCGTTCTTGGACCCGCCACCGCTGTTCGTGAAGACCAGGCCCAGGATCACCGCCGCCGCCACGACACCGGTGATCAGCGCGACCCGCGGCGCCGACCGCCACCAGGGCCGTTCGGGTCCCCGGCCCGGTTGCCCCGGGCCGGTGGCACCTCCGCCGGGCCCGGAGGGACCGCCCGCGCCACCACCACCCGTGCCACCGCCGCCCGTACCGCCGGCTCCCGAACCGCCGGCTCCGCTTCCCCCGCCGGACGCGCCGCTGGGCGGTCCTGCGGGCGGGCGGCCGACGGGCTGGGTGGGGCTCGGCTGGGTCGGACCCGACAGGGGGCCCGAAGGCGGTCCGGTGGGGCGGCCGGAGGACGGCGGTTCGACGCTCACGAGCTCTTCTTCCCGATGGAGGGACGCTGCGGCACGTAGGTGCTTTTATGTCGCTTTCTTCCACAACGAACCCATTGTGTGCCTCGGTCCGCCAGTGCCCGCAAGCCGACGCGGTCGGCCCTCCCGAGGGGCGGATGGTGTCGGCGCTGCTTAGCGTGGCAGCGTGAGTCCCCAGACACCGTCCGCCCAGCCGGTCGACAGCAGCGGTGCGCGTCCGGCCACCCGCCACGGCTGGGTCCAGGCCCTCGTGGCCGTACTGGCCGGGCTGGTCGTCATGGGGGTGGTCGCCGCTCTCGGTCTGTGGGCGTCCGGCGCCACCGACCTTCCGGACAACGCCTATCCACGGGTGGTCGCGGCCACCGTCGTCACGGCGGTCGGCGGCACCATCGAGTTCACGGGGGACGCGGGAGGCATCGCCGAGACCAAGGCGGGCCTCACGGTGATCCCGCTGTCGGTGACCCTGGCCGGGGCGCTGGTGCTCGGGGCGGGATTCCTGCGGCCGTTGCGGCATCGCGCCGTCGCCGGGGCGAAGGAGCTGGCCGGCTGGGCCGGACGGCTCGTCGTCCTGTGGCTGCTCGCCCTGATCGGGCTGGCGCTCGCGGCCCGCCAGAACTTCACCGTCGACCTAGGGAACGGCACCATCGGCGCCATCGGCGACCTGTTCGGCGCAACGCCCGAGGTGGGTTTCAAGGCCGCCGTGGCACAGACCCTGGTCTTCGGAGTGCTGTGGCTGGCGGGCGTGTTCGTGATCGCGCTGCTGGTCTCGCGCGGCGCGCCGCTTCCCGCCCGGCTGCTGCGCTTCCAGGAATCGGTGCGACCGGCCGCGTACGCCATGGTGGTCCTGCTGCTCACCTGCGTCGGCCTCGGCGTGGTCATCGGACTGGTGGTGGCGGCGACCCGCGGCCATGCGGCCGAGACGTTCGCCGTGATGCTCCTCGGGCTTCCCAACGTCGTCTGGCTCGCGTTCACCATCGGGCTGGGCGCCACCTGGAACGGGCGCGTGGACGGGCCGTTCGGGCTGCCGATGCCGCATCTGCTCGACGAGGTGCTGCGCACTCCGGACATCTCCGCGGTCAATCTCGGCACCCTCGCCGACTACGACAGCAGGATCTGGTGGCTGGTGGTCGTCGACGCCGTCCTGGTGCTCGGGGCGGCGTTCCTGATGGCGGCCCGCTCACCGGCCCGGGTGCGCGCCTGGCAGCACGCCGTCCACATGGCGGTCGCCCTGGCGCTGACCGTGCTCATGATCTGTCTCCTCGGCCGGATCTCCGCCCACCTCGGCCTGTCGATCCTCGGTCTCGGCGACATCGGCGGCGGTCTGAAGGGGGAACTCTTCCTCAAGCCCCAGGTGTGGGGCGCCCTCGGCTTCGCCGTGCTGTGGGGACTGGTCGCCGGTTTCCTCGGCGCGCTGCTCGCGAAGGGCGTCCGGCGCAGGGGCGAGGTCGAGTCCACCGGCTGACGCCGGCCGGGTGCGCTGCGCTCGCGTCAGTGCCGGAACACCGGCCGGGCCCAGGCGGGTGGCTCCGGCGGTGGCCCGGGGTGCCCCGGTGCGGCCTCGGCGTCCGTCCGCGACCCGGTGCCGCCCCCGGTCACCGGACCGCGTGCGGCGATCCGCAGCGCGCTGACGAAGGCCAGGCACGAGTCGTACCGGTCGTCGGGGCTCTTGGACAGCGCCTTCGCGAGAACGGCGTCGACCGCGTCGGGGATGTCGGGCCGCTTGGTGGTCAGGGCCGGCGGCTGGTCGTACTGGTGGGCCCACAGCAGCGCCATGTCGTCGTCGCGCTGGAAGGGCGGCTTGCCGGCCATCGTCTCGTAGACGACACAGCCGAGGCTGTAGACGTCGCAGCGGCCGTCGACCGGCTTGCCGGAGATCTGCTCCGGCGCCACGTAGTCCAGGGTGCCGACGAACTGTCCGACGCTCGTGAACCCGGTCAGTGACAGCGACTTCTTGGTCAGCCCGAAGTCCGTGAGATAGACGTGTTCGGGATGGTCGCTGTCGGTGCCCTGGGCGACCAGGATGTTGCCGGGTTTCACGTCCCGGTGCACCAGGCCGTGGTCGTGGGCCGCATCGAGGGCCGAGGCGACCTGGAGGGCGATCCGGGCGGCCACCGCGACCGGCAACGGCCCCTCGCGGTCGAGGAGATGACGCAGGTCGCGGCCGGCGACGTAGCGCATGGCGATGTAGAGGACACCGTCCGTCTCGCCCGCCTCGAAGACGGGCACGATGTGCGGGTGGTCGATCGCGGCGGCCACCCGTGACTCGTGGGTGAAGCGGCCGCGGAAGGTGTCGTTGCGGGCGAGTTCCGGGGCGAGCAGCTTGAGGGCGACCGTGCGGTCCAGGCGCAGGTCCTTGGCCTGGTAGACGACGGCCATGCCACCGCGGCCGATCTCCCGCTCGATCCGGTAGCCCGCGATCTGCCGTCCGATCAGATCGGAGGGCCGCCCCGAGAACAGGCTGGTGTCGCGCTGGGATTCTTCGTCCATCAGCCGTCACCCCGGTGGCGCCCGGCGCCGTCCATCAGTCCTCGCCCCGGTCGTCACCGTCGAAGGTGACCAGTCGTGTGGGCTCGTGTCCGCCGGGAGGTCCGCTTGGAGGTCCGCCGGGAGGTCCGCCGGGGCCGGCTTCCGTCACGATCCGCGTCGGTTCCGCCTCGTGCTCGTGCGCCTTCCTCGGCCCCGGCTCCCGTTCCAGGTCTCGATCCTGGTTCCGCTCCCGCTCCCGCTCCGGGCCCCGGTCACGCTCCGGGGCCTGTTCCCCGGGCTCCCGAGCCGTCCGGGATCGCGCGGTCGCGGGGGTGCGCTCGGCGGCGAAGGTGCTCAGCCGCGTTCCGTCGCAGTACACCCACCGCTCGTGCTCGCCGTCGTACAGCCACAGCGACTCGCCGTCGACGACGACGCCGATCCGGCTGCCCTGCGTCCGGGCGCGGAAGCTCTCCGCCTCGAGTTTCCCGGACGCCAGTTCCTCGGCGGCCTTCCGGTAGTCGGTGAGCGCATCCTCGACCCGGGCCAGCAGCGGGCGCGGATCGGCCGTGCGGGCGAGCGGACGCGTCGCCGCCGGCGGTACCTGCGGGACGGCGATCAGCAGGCGGCCGTCGACCCAGGCCGACCAGCCGTTCGCGCAGACGACCCGCCCCCAGTCCCCGAGCCGGTCGACGAGCTCGACCGGCAGCAGCGCGTCGAGGGGGACGGTGGGCCTGGAGGGGTCCGGCGACTCCCAGGCGGGCAGCCCGTCCTGCGGAACGACATGCGTCGGGCGGAAGTCGGGGCTCGTCATCGGCGCCTACTTCCGCATGACCGCGGGCTCGTGCCGCCGCAGCAGCCGGGCCACCAGCCAGCCGAAGACGACGGAGAGCACGATCAGCATCCCCATGTTGAGGAGCCAGACACCGGTCGAGTGCCGGAAGAGCGGGTCGCCGGTCAGGTCGCCGGGGACGATCCGGGAGAGGCCGATGGTCCCGGCCATCGCGCCCAGGGCCCAGCGGGAGGGCACCAGCCAGGACAGCTGCTCGATGCCGGGCACGCCGTTCAGCTTCAGCAGGGCGCCGCAGAACACCACCTGGACGATGGCCAGCAGCACCAGCAGCGGCATCGTCACCTCCTCCTTGCGCACCACGGCGGAGACGAGGAGGCCGAGCATCATCGCGGTGAAGGCGAGCAGGGCGACCGCCAGCGTGATCTCGACGAGCGGAGGCATGAGAACGCCTTTGCCGCCGGGGGCGTTGAGATCGACGCCGAACAGGGCGACCAGGGTGAGCACGATTGCCTGGAGCACGGTGATGGTGCCGAGGACGACGACCTTGGACATCAGGTACGCCGATCTGGACAGGCCGACGGCCCGTTCTCGCTGGTAGATCGTCCGCTCCTTGACGAGTTCCCGCACCGCGTTGGCCGCTCCGGTCAGCACACCGCCGACACACAGGATGAGCAGCGCGTTCATCGCCGTGTCCCGGGTCAGCTTGCTGCCGGCCAGCGCCCGCGCCATCGCGCCCATCACGAACGGCAGGGCGATCATGATCGCGAGGAAGGTCCGGTCGGCGCCCAGCGCTGCCGCGTAGCGGCGGACCAGGGTGCGCAGCTGGGAGCCCCAGCTCTGGGCCTTGGGCGGCGGTCCGACGAGCGCCCCGGTGGCCGCGTCCGGCATCCTCGGCTGAGAGGTGGATTTGTCGATGTACTGGCGATAGAACGGCGAGTCCCGGTACTCCTCCGCCCAGGCCCGGTCCGTGTCGCGCTCGAAGGCTTCGAACGCCTCCGGCCACTGCCGGTAGCCGAAGAAGGCCAGGGTGTCGTCGGGCGGCCCGTAGTAGGCGACCTTGCCGCCGGGCGCGAGGACCAGGAGCCGGTCGCAGACGTCCAGGCTGAGCACGCTGTGCGTGACCACGATGACGGTTCGGCCGTCGTCGGCGAGACCGCGCAGCATGTGCATGACCGAACGGTCCATGCCCGGGTCGAGACCGGAGGTCGGTTCGTCCAGGAAGAGCAGGGACGGCTTGGTCAGCAGCTCCAGGGCCACGCTGACGCGCTTGCGCTGTCCGCCCGACAGACTGTGGATGGGCTGGTCGGCGCGCTGCTCCAGGCCCAGCTCGCCGATCACCTCGTCGACCCGCGCCCGGCGCTCCCCCTTGGCCGTGTCCTGCGGAAAGCGCAGTTCGGAGGCGTAGGTGAGCGCGCGCCGGACGGTCAGCTGGGCGTGCAGGATGTCGTCCTGCGGGACGAGGCCGATGCGCTGGCGCAGCTCGGCGTAGTCCCGGTACAGGTCACGGCCGTCGTAGAGCACCGTGCCGTGGTCGGCGGGCCGCTGTCCGGTGAGCGCGTTCAGGAGCGTGGACTTTCCGGCACCGCTCGGACCGACGACGGCGAGCAGACATTTCTCGCCGACGGGAAAGGACACCTGGTCCAGAAGCGTCTTGCGGCCCTTGTCCACCTCGACGGTGAGGTCCTGCACGTCGAGGGAGACCTCGCCGCTGTCGACGTACTCCTGCAGCTGGTCGCCGACGAGGCAGAACGCGGAGTGCCCGATGCCGACGATGTCACCGGGTGTGACCGGGGCGCGCTCGACCGGTTGGCCGTTGAGGAACGTGCCATTGTGGCTGCCGAGGTCGACGATCTCGTACGTCCCGTCGGGCCGGGCCTGCAGTTCGGCGTGGTTCCGGGAGACGATCAGGTCGTCGATGACCAGGTCGTTGTCGGCGCCGCGTCCGATACGGACCGTGCGGGAGGGCAGCGGCCGTACGGTGGTCGGCTGTCTGAAGGTGCCGGTGGCGGCCGGCATGGAGACGGCCGAGGGGCGCTCCGCGGCAGGTGGCGGGTGGCGGACGAGCACGGCGCGCGGGCCGTCGGCGGGACTGCCGAAGCGGATGACGCTGCCGGGTCCGACACCCCACTCGTGGACGCGCCGGCCGTCGGCGTACGTGCCGTTCGTGCTGTTCTCGTCCTCGAGCGTCCAGTGATCGGCCTGGGGCCGCAGCACCGCGTGGTGCCACGAGACCCGGACGTCGTCGATCACGACGTCGCACAGGGGATCGCGCCCGACGTGGTAATCGTGGTTCGGACTCATCACCGTCGAGCCCGTCTCGGTTTCGAGGACGAGCTCGGGTGCAGTCGCCGCGATCTGCCTCTCTGCCATGCCAGAATTCTAACGATTCGCCCACATGTGCGCCTGATCAGCGTTCCACGGCCGGAGCGCGCGAAAGGTCAGGCGGCGGAGATGCCGAGCACCGCGGCGGTGCGGTGCATGCGCAGGGCGTCCACCGATTCCGCGAGCAGTTCGTATTCGGTGGTGTCGTCGTTGGTGGAGACGCGCACGAGCTTTCCCGCGGCCAACTCCTCGGCGACCAGCTCCTGTTGCTCGGAGTCACCGCACCAGGCGCGCAACATCGTCGGAACGTCGGGAACGCTCTCCCCCACCGGCGCGATCGAGTTGGGCGGAAACGTGGGGTCCTCCGGCTGCGGATCGAGCCGTTCGGCCATCCAGGCCGCCCGGTCCCGCATCCACCACAGGGCCAGCGCGAGGGTCGGCGCGCGATAGGTGCCCAGGGGTACGCCGACTCGCTGACCGCCGCAGATGCCGTACGCGGTGACATGGCACAGGAATTCGTCGTGCACGTTTTCCCCCATTGGCGTCGCTCGTCGCCGGTCCGGCCTCACTTTCCCTGCGGCTCATATGCAGTGCACCGTGCTGGTGCACGGGTGTGGCTGAATTGCCCTACTGATTGAGTATCGTCACTACTGACACACTGTCACCATGTGATTCCAGCCAGTCTCTTGGCATATTCACCGCCGGGTTTGGCCGAAACGGCACCGCCCGCGTCCCGGGCCTCCTGGCCCGCGGCACTACCCCGCAGGTAATCGACGCTTCGAGCGGCGCCCGCCAGGGTGGTCTTACCGCATCCCGGAGCGGCAACACCGGCTCGGGATACGGACCCTGACCATGAATACGTTCCTCGATGGAGGCTGGTTCACCATGTCCGCGATCACCGACCGCTACGAGACCGCCGTCACCCGCTACTTCGAGGCCTGGAACGCGGGCGGGCGGGACACGCTGACGAAAGCGGTGGCCGCCGCCTGGACCGCGGACGGCACGTACACCGACCCGCTCGCCGACGTCCGCGGGCACGAGCAGATCGCGGCCGTGATCACGGCGGCGCACGAGCAGTTCCCCGGCTTCACCTTCCGCCTGCTGGGCGCGGTCGACGGCCACCACGACACGGCCCGCTTCGGCTGGGAGCTGGTCGACGTGACGGACGGTTCCGCGCCCGTCGCCGGATTCGACGTGATCGTCCTGGACGGCGAGGGCCGGATCCGCAGCGTGCACGGATTCCTGGACCGCGTCCCGGCCTGAGCCGAGGCGGAACCCGACCGCTCGCGATGAGTTTTCCCGCTTGCGGTGGTCTCTTGAAGAGGACGACCACCGGACCGGGAGGACCACATGAGCACGGCGGGCAGGCTCGAAGCGGAATTCACGGCGGTGCTGCGGAAGAGCCCGGAGAAAGGCGGCTGGACCTACGTGGTCTGGCCCGAGTCCGTCGCGTTCTTCGGAACCCGGGGACTGGTCAAGGTCAGCGGCACGATCGACGGCCGACCCTTCCGCAGCTCGTTCATGGCACTCGGCGACGGCACCCACAAGCTGCCGGTCAAGGCCGATGTACGCAAGGCGATCGGGAAGGAGGAGGGCGACACGGTGACCGTACGTCTGGAGGAACGGCTCACCGCCTAGCGGCCGGCACGGGAGCGACGTCCGCGCCCGTGACCGCGCCCTGGACCGCACAGGTGGCCGGGCCGGTGGCCGCCGGATGAGCCGAACCGGAGGCTGCCGAGGGGCCGCGGCGGTGGCCGCAGACCGCGAGGCCCCTGATGCGGACGGGCCCCGCGACAGGGCCCTCGGCGAACACCTGGCGGCCCGCCGACCGCCGTAGGCCCTACACCTTGACGACCGCGTCGATCCGGGCGAGCTCGTCCTCGGTGAACTCCAGGTTGCCGATGGCCGCGACGCTGTCCTCCAGCTGCCGCGGGCTGCTCGCGCCGATCAGCGCGGAGGTGACCCGGCCACCGCGCAGCACCCAGGCCAGCGCAAGCTGGGCCAGCGACTGACCGCGCGACTTGGCGAGCTCGTCGAGGGTACGCAGCCGGCCCACGAGGTCCTCGGTGACCTTGTCCGCGCTCAGGAACGGGCTGTCGCTCGCGGCCCGCGAGTCCTCCGGGATGCCGTCGAGGTAGCGGCCGGTGAGCAGGCCCTGCTCCAGCGGCGAGTACGCGATGGAGCCCACCTGGAGCTCGTCGAGCGCGTCGAGCAGGCCCTCCTCCTCGGGGCGGCGGTCGAGCATCGAGTAGCGCGGCTGGTGGATGAGCAGCGGGGTGCCGAGCTCGGCCAGGATCCGGGCGGCTTCGCGGGTCTGCTCCGCCGAGTAGTTCGAGACGCCGACGTACAGCGCCTTGCCCTGCTGGACCGCCGAGTGCAGAGCGCCCATCGTCTCCTCCAGGGGAGTCTCCGGGTCGGGGCGGTGCGAGTAGAAGATGTCGACGTAGTCGAGGCCCATCCGGCCCAGGCTCTGGTCGAGCGAGGACAGCAGGTACTTGCGCGAGCCCCATTCGCCGTACGGGCCCGGCCACATCAGGTATCCGGCCTTGGTCGAGACGATCAGCTCGTCGCGGTGGTGCGTGAAGTCGGCCTTCAGGGCGTCGCCGAGGGCGGACTCGGCGGCGCCGGGCGGCGGGCCGTAGTTGTTCGCCAGGTCGAAGTGCGTGACGCCGAGGTCGAAGGCGCGGCGCAGGATCGCGCGCTGGACGTCCACGGGCCGGTCGGGGCCGAAGTTGTGCCACAGGCCGAGCGACAGCGCGGGGAGCTTCAGGCCGCTGCGTCCGGTGCGCCGGTAGGGCATGTCCGCGTAACGGTCGGGGTGCGGGGTGTACAACGCGTGCTCCTGGGAGGCCGGGGAATCAGGTCTCCACTCTCGCGCGCCCGTGGGCAGCGGTCCAACGGGAGGATCGGATGGCATTGAGCGGTCCCGCTTCTCAATCGGTACCGACGCCCTCACCTCGGCCCTTAGGCTTGTGCCCCATGGAACTGCGCCATCTTCAGCACTTCGTCGCCGTCGCCGAGGACCGGCACTTCACCCGGGCGGCGGAGCGGCTGATGGTGTCGCAGTCGGGCCTGTCGTCGTCGATCCGCGCGCTGGAGCGGGAACTCCAGGCGCCGCTGTTCGTCCGAACGACTCGCCGGGTCACCCTCACGGAGGCCGGTCGTGCCCTGTTCGTCGAGGCGGAGCGGATCCTCGCCCAGGTGCGTTCGGCGCACGACGCCGTGGCCGCCGTGCAGGGCGTGCTGCGCGGCACTCTCTCCCTAGGCACCGAACAGTGCATCGCGGGCGTGCACTGCGCCAAGCTGCTCGCCGCGTTCCGGCGGCGCCATCCGGACGTGGAGATCCGGCTGCGGCAGGCGGGTTCCGAAGCGCTGGCGGAGGAGGTCGCGGCGGGCCGTCTCGACCTGGCCTTCGCCGTGCGGACGCGGGCCGACTCCGAGCACCTGCGGTCGGTCCCGCTGGCCGGTGAGCCGATGACCGTGCTCTGCCACCCGGAGCACCGTCTCGCCACCGCCGCCGTGGTGACGCCCGAGGAACTGGGCGAGGAGGCCTTCGTCGACTTCCACCCCGACTGGGGCCCGCGGCGCACCACCGACGCGGCGTTCGCGGCGGCGGGCGTGCAGCGGACCGTGACGCTGGAGGTCAACGACGTCCACAGCCTTCTGGAGCTCGTCCACGAGGGCCTCGGAATCGCCGTCGTTCCACGTCACTTCGGTCTCAAGCGCGAGGCCCGCGCCCTCACCGCACTACCCTTCAAAGCCCCCGTCGAAGCGTCGTACGAGACCGTCGCCATGCTCCCGCCACCGGAGGCCACGAGCCCGGCGGCGCGGGCCCTGATGACGCTCCTCGACACCTCCCGGGACGGCGTCTGAGCCCACGCCGCCCACCCGGCCCACCTGCCGCCGCCCTTCACGGTCGCGGACACGTGGGCGTCGCCGTGGCGGGTGCCGGGGACGCCTGCGCGTCGCCGTGGCAGGTGTGCGAACCCCTGCGCGTCGCCGTGGCGCGTATCGCGGACGCCTGCCTGTGACTGTGACGGGTGTCGCGGACACGTCGGGGGGCCCAACGCACGGGGTTCCGGGCGCAGGCACGGGCGCGATGCGCGATGGTGGATCCATGCTTGCAAAGGACGTCCTCATCGACGGATTCAGCCGCATCCGGGAAGAAGTCCGTGCCACCGTCGACGGCCTCCCGCCGGACGACCTCAACGCCCGCCCCGGCGAAACCGCCAACTCGATCTCCTGGCTGGTCTGGCACCTGGCCCGCGTCCAGGACGACCATGTCGCCGACGCCGCCGGAACCGAGCAGGTCTGGCTCACGGACGACTGGGCCAAGCGCTTCGGGCTCGACCTGCCACGGCGCGACACCGGGTACGGCCACACCTCGGCGAAGGTCGCCCGGGTACGGGTGGAGTCGGGCGACCTGCTGGCCGGCTACTACGACGCCGTTCACGAGCGGACCCTCGCGTTCATCGGCGGGCTGGCCGCCCAGGACTTCGAGCGGGTCGTGGACGAACGCTGGGACCCGCCGGTCACCCTGGGCGTACGCCTGGTCAGCGTCCTGTCCGACGATCTCCAGCACGTCGGACAGGCCGCCTACGTACGCGGACTGGTTCAGCAGGCGTAGCCGGGAAGCACGACGTCCTCGATGAGGGCCTTGCGCTCGTCGTAGGGGATGAACGCGCTCTTGACCGCGTTCACCGTGACGGTGCGCAGGTCCTCGATGCCCCAGCCCGCCTCTTCGACGAGCAGCGACATCTCCCGGGTCATCGTCGTCCCCGACACCAGACGGTTGTCCGTGTTGAGGGTGACACGGAAGCCCAGGTCGCGCAGGGCGGTGATGGGGTGCTCGGCGATGGAGTCGGCCGCGCCGGTCTGGAGGTTGGAGGTCGGGCACATCTCCAGGGCGATACGGCGGTCGCGGACCCAGCCCGCGAGGCGGCCGAGCTTGCCGTCCACGATGTCCTCGGTGATGCGGACGCCATGACCGATGCGCTGGGCGCCGCAGACCTGGAGGGCCTGGTGGATGCTGGGCAGGCCGTGGGCCTCACCGGCGTGGATGGTGAACGGGACGCTCTCGCGACGCAGGTGCTCGAACGCGGCCAGGTGGTCGGCGGGCGGGAAGCCGTCCTCGGCGCCCGCGATGTCGAAGCCGACGACTCCGGCGTCCCGGAACGCCACCGCGAGGTCGGCGATCTCCCGGGTGCGGTCGAACATCCGCATCCCGCACAGCAGGGTGCCGACGCGCACCGGGGTGCCCGCGGCGGCGGCCTTGGCCATGCCCGCCGCCAGGCCCTCCTGCACGGACTCGACGACCTCGGGCAGGGTCAGTCCGCCGTTGACCATCAGCTCGGGCGCGTACCGCACCTCGCCGTAGACGACTCCGTCCTCGGCGAGGTCGAGGACGTACTCCTCTGCCGTGCGCAGCAGGCCCTCGCGGGACTGCATCACCGCGAGGGTGTGCTCGAAGGTGGCTATGTAGCGCACCAGGTCACCGGAGTTGGCGGCCTCGAAGTACCAGTCGGCCAGGGCCTGCGGGTCCGTGGTGGGCAGGGTGTGGCCGACCGTCTCCGCGAGCTCGACCAGGGTGGCCGGGCGCAGACCGCCGTCGAGGTGGTCGTGCAGGACCGCCTTGGGCAGGCGGCGGATCGTGTCGATGTCGATGCGGGGCGCGGTCATGTGCGGTGTTCCTCGGCAGGTCGGTTCGGGTCGGGAAGGTGCGGAGAGATGCGGAGTGGTGCGGGAAGCCCCGGTCAGCCGGCGGGCTGGAGCAGGTCCCAGCGGTTGCCGTACAGATCCTGGAAGACGACGACCGAGCCGTACGGCTCGTGGCGCGGCTCCTCCAGGAAGGTCACGCCCGCGGCGCGCATCCGGGCATGGTCGCGGGCGAAGTCGTCGGTGTGCAGGAAGAAGCCGACGCGTCCGCCGGTCTGGTCGCCGACCCGGCCGCGCTGCGCCTCGTCCTTGGCCCGGGCCAGCAGCAGCCCGCTTCCGCCGCCGTCCGTGCCCGGCTCGACCACGACCCAGCGGGAGCCGTCGGGCCTCGGGGTGTCCTCGACGAGGCGGAAGCCGAGGGCTTCGGTGTAGTGGCGGATGGCCTCGTCGTAGTCGTCGACGACGAGGGTGACCAGGGCGATGCGTCTCATCGGACCTCTCCAGGGTTATACGTAACACGGTAGGGTACGGCATCCCGTCGAGGGCCTGGTGGCGACCTCCGTCGGGGAGTACGGCGGCAATCTCCGGCAGCCGACGCCGCAGCGATTTCCGCCGACCCGCACGGCAGCGATCCCCATCGGACATCACGGCCGCGATCTTCGCGGGAACCCACGGCGGCGATCTTCGTCGGTAGACACGGCAGCGATCTTCATCGGGCGATACGGGAACGATCCCGGCTCCCAATCGTCTACAGTTGTGTAGACGATTACCGCGATGCACTCGGCGCGGGCGACGTGTCCTGCCGCGTGCGCGCCCTCCACGGAAAGGGGCCACACCCATGTCCGCCGCCCCGGGCGTCGCACCCGCGCGCGAGGCCGATGCCCCTCGGGCTCGGCCGTGAAGCGCAACGACACCGGCGACATCGCCGGTTCGACGGCGGTGGGAAGCCTGGTCGCGTTCGTACTGCTGACGCTGATCGTGACCGGCCACGACGGCGCCCCCTTGTTCGGCGACGAGAAGCTCGCCTCCTGGTCGCTCGCGCACCGCCCGGACGTGGCGCTCGCCCTGGCACGCGGCGTGACGTACACGGGCACAGGAATCACCGCGTACGCGCTGGTGGTCCTCGCCGGCCTCATTCTCGGACGGACGGCACGGCAGCGGGTCCGCACCGTCGCCGCCTGCGTGGGCTGTCTGGCCGCAGCGCAGGCCGTGCGGTTCATCGTGATGTCGCTGGTCGCCCGCCCCCGGCCCCCGGTGGCGGACTGGGCCACCCACGCCTCGGGCTGGTCCTTCCCCTCCGGTCACACCACCACCTCCGCCGTCACCGCCGGACTGCTCATCCTCGCGGTGCTCACCCGCGCCCCGCGGTGCAAGAAGACCTTGCTCCTGCTCATCGGCAGCTGGGCCGTGTTGGTCGGCCTCTCCCGCGTCTACCTGGGCGTTCACTGGTTCTCCGACGTCGTGGGCGGCTGGCTGTTCGCCATCTGCTGGCTGAGCATGCTCCTTTACGTCCTCGCGCGGTTCCTCCCCCGCACGCACTCCGCGATATCGGCGCCCCGTCTCGACCCGGACGCCACGACGGAAGAGCGCCACGACGCACCCCACGACCAGCGCGACGTCCCCCCTCGCTCTGCTCCGTAGCCATCTCGGCCGGGCGGCGGGCATCGCCTGTCCGGCCGCCGCGACAGTGCCCGCCCCGGCTCAGTGGCTGCGCCGCGCTCACTGGCTCGGCCCGGCCGGAATGCTTGCATTCCCTTTCAGAACAGCACCGATCCGGCTGTCCCTGGATCTGTGCGCAGCCGGCCTGCAGTGCCGCTGAGCGAACTGCGCGCCCTTCTGAGCCGTCCCACAACACTGCCCGATGGGCCGCACGGCCTGCTGCCGGTGCTGGTGCTGGTCTACAGCCTGCTGCAGAAAATGGCCGCGGGGCGGCTCGTGCGGGCCGGAGGACGATCCCGTGCACGCGCGTGACAGTGTGGAGATCGACTCGGGGCCGCCCCGCCGGCCCACCCGACGCCTCCCCCGCTGGAGTTGAACACCATGTCCGAGCTGCCGAAGCCGACCGGAGCCCCCGCCCGTCAGAACGTGACGTTTCCCAGCGCCGGCGGCACCGCGCACGGCTATCTGGCGCTGCCGGCCTCGGGGCGGGGCCCCGGCGTGATCGTCATCCAGGAGTGGTGGGGCCTGACCGACCACATCGCCGACGTCACCGACCGGCTGGCGGCGGAGGGCTTCGTGGCGCTCGCACCGGACCTCTACGGGGGGAACGTCGCGCACGACGGGGAGGAAGCGTCCCGGATGATGCGGGAGCTGCCCGTAGCGCGCGGCGTGGAACTGCTGTCGGGCGCGGTCGACCACCTGCTGGGGCTGCCCGAGGTCACCTCCACGACAGTCGGCTCGGTCGGTTTCTGCATGGGCGGCGGATTCGTCCTCCAACTGGCGGCGGCCGACCCGCGCGTGAGTGCCGCCGTACCGTTCTACGGCGTGATCCGCGGCGAGCTGCCCGACTTCTCCGGCCTCAAGGCGCGGGTCCTCGGCCACTACGGAGAACACGACACGAGCAACCCGCAGGAGAGCCTGGACCAGCTCCGTGAGGCGATCCGCAGCCAGTCCGGCATCACCGCCGACCTTCGCGTCCACCCGGCCGGTCACGCCTTCTTCAACGACGACCGGCCGACCTACGACGCCGCATCGGCTGCGCGGGCATGGGAGAGCACGGTGGCCTTCCTGCACGAGCAGTTGGGCTGACGCAGGGGCCCCTGGGAAAACACTTACTGCTGCTGCGGTCACGGCTCAACGGCCGCTGAGTCGACGACGACGCGGCCTCGCACGACGCGGCTCGCGCGCGCGGATCTCTGGCAGAGAGAACCCCAAGTACCGTGCGATGCACAGGACATGAGCACGCCATCAAGCCTCGATACCGTCCACATGCTGAGATTGAGGCGTACCGACCGTCCGTTGTAGCGGGCGACGACTACCCTGCTGTGCAGACGTCCCAGACCCCGGCGGCATGTCATTGCCGAGCGCAGATCGCCGCGGGGAGCGGGCCCTTCGCCCGCAGCCCGGCACGTCCCTGGAGGAAATCGGGTGGGTCCGCAGTCCTGCCGCACAGGCCGGCGAGTCGGCCGTTGCTCGACCTCCGCCGAAAGTACTCCCCTGCCGGAAGTGGGTCGACGGCGCCGGGATCGCGGCGCCGCGGGATCCCCTGCCGGACGGTCTTCCGAACCGAGGCGTCATGCCCCTTCCGCCGCTCGCCATCTACCGTCACGACCGAAATGAACGGGCACTGATCACGCTGGTCGGTGAGATCGACCTGGAGACGGCGCCCTTGGTGGGCACATCGCTGGAAGGCTGCCTGCGCGACGGCATCCGCGCCATCGATGTCGACCTCACGCCCGTTACCTTCTGCGACTGCAGCGGCCTCAACACCTTCCTCCGCGCCTCACAGCGCGTCGCCGCGGCCGGGGCGACGCTCCGCCTGCACCATCCACCGCGGACGCTGGGTCTCATGGTCGACATCGTCGGCTGCGCATTCCTGCTCGTGGGCCCGCCGCCCGGGCATCGGCCGTCCCGTCCCACGAAGACCCTGAACGCCCTGACCACCAGGCCTCCGGTCCCACCGCATCGACCAGTTCCGCCAGTACCTGTCCTCTCGGGCGGTGTGCTGTGAGCCCCACCACCTTCCGTGTGCTGGTGCTCCTCCTCGGGGAACGGACCATGGCAAGGCGGGAGTGTGTTTCGCACGGTGCCTGGACCCGGTGGCTCGGGTGAAGTCCCACAGCAGGTCGGCCCGGATCCAGTCGCTGGTCGCCGAGCAGGCGGCCCGGCGGGGTGCCCGGGTCGGCGTGGTGGACGTGTGCACGGCTGCGGTGGCCGCGCTCCCGGTCGGCGGGGCCGGACTCTCCGCGATGTCCAGATCCGCGGCAAGCCATCCGTTGTGCAGCACCGACGATGTCAGCGAGCAGTTGGAGGAACTTCAGCTCACCTTGGGCGAGGGGCCTTGCGTGGATGCCTTCGCGCAGGGTTCGGCCGTACTGACGCCCGATCTGCTCACCGCTGAAGTGCAGGACCGCTGGGCCGTGTTCGCCGACGCGGCCGCGAAGGCCGGGGCACGCGCCGTCTTCGCCTTCCCTCTGCAGATGGGGGCGATCAGCCCCGGAGTCCTGGACCTGTACTCGCAGGACCCGGGTCGGTTGAACGCGGAGGAGCTGGCGGACGCGTTGGCTTTCGCCGACACCGCCACTCTGGTCCTGCTCGACTCCCGGATCGACGGGGAAGCGGGCCTGGCGGACGAATGGTCGGCGGACGGTCGCTTCGAGGACCTGGGCGCGTACCGGGCGGAGATAGACCAGGCCACAGGCATGCTCACGGCCCAGCTCGGAGTCGGTGCCGAAGAAGCCTTCGTCCGACTGCGTGCGTACTCCTACGCCAGAGGACGCCGCCTCGCCGCGGTGGCCGCCGACGTGGTCACCCACCGGCTCACGTTCCCCGCGGGCCCGGACACGGAGCAGACCGACGATGAGGAATGACGCCTTTGCCGGACCACCGAACGGAAGCAACGAGCCGAACCAAGGAACCGGACCAAGAAGCCGAACCCGAGTATCGCGGAAGGGAACCAGACCGAGAACCGATCCAAGAATCCGGACAAAGAGTGAGTTGCGCTTCCCGTCCCTGCATTCGGCCGGGATGAGAGTCGACGGAGGGTGTGCACGATGAATCAGCGACTCCTGGCCAAGACCTTCGTCGAGCTGGCGGACAACCTGGTCGCCGACTTCGACCTGATCGATTTCCTGCGCCTGCTGACCGACCGCTGCGTGGGCATGCTGGGCGCGAGTGCCGCAGGCGTGCTGCTCGCGGACCGCGACGGCGAACTCCGCGTCATGGCCGCCTCCAGCGAGCAGGTGCGTCTGCTGGAGCTCTTCCAGCTGCAGAACGACGAAGGGCCCTGCCTGGACAGCTTCCGTACCGGCGCCCCGGTGATCGTCGCCGATCTGAGCGGGGAGGCCGATCGCTGGCCGCGCTTCGTCGCGGCGGCCCAGCGCAGCGGGTTCGGGTCGGTCCAGGCTCTGCCGATGCGGCTACGGGACGAGGTCGTCGGAGCGCTGAACCTCTTTGGCACCGACCCCGGCCCCTTCGACCCGGACTCCATGCCACTCGCCCAGGCCCTGGCCGACGTCGCCACCATCAGCCTGCTGCAACAGCGCACCGCGCACCGGAGCACCGTACTCAACGAGCAACTGCAGAGCGCGCTGAACAGCCGCGTCCTGATCGAACAGGCCAAGGGAAAGCTCGCCGAACGCCGGGGCATCGACATGGAGCAGGCCTTCACCACACTGCGCGGCTACGCCCGTGCCCACAACCGGCGCCTGTCCGACCTGGCCCGCGCGTTCATCGACGACTCCGAGCCCCTCCCCGGCCTGCGGTCCTGACCAGGGCCACGGTCTGTCAGCGGTGCCCGGCCGGTCCCGGGCTGTGATGCGCGGACTCCGGTTCACGGGCCGGACGGCCGCCGCCGCTGGTGCGCGGCGGCGGCCGTGGTCGCAAGGACGCGAGGCCCCCCCGGGCCGTCGTGTTCTCGCGCGCTGCCCTCCGCGGCGGCGGGGTTGCGGGAGCACCCCGAGTGGAAAACGCCAGGGAGGACGGAAGCTGGAGCCGCGTACTCCGACGATGCGGCTCCGGCCGGCCTCGATTGCGACTCGGGGGCTGGGAGCCTGGGGAGGGGACTTGCCGGTTCCGTCGATACCCGACACGAAGTCCTGTCTGCCCTGTTGGGAGCCTAGAGCAGTTGCACGACGAGCGGAACAGGGCGTGACGTACGCGTTCTCGCCTCGTGGCGGCTTCGGCCCCTGGCGGGCACGGCCCGGCAGAGGGTGTCCACACGCCCGGACACCGCATCGGTCACCCGCGGCGTCCACGGCGCCCGCGGTCCCGCCGGTCCTCGCGGTTCCAGCGCGCTCGATGCTGACGGCTGTAGCGGCGGTCCCAGCGGTCCTGACGCTCCCGGCGGTCCCGGTAGTCCTGGTACTCAGCGAAGTCCGACCCGCCACCACGGCCCCGGCGCCCACCGCCACGGCCGTGACGGGTGGCTCCGAAGACCAACACAGCCGCGGCGACCCACCAGATGGGGTTCAGGAAGCCGAAGCCGAACAGGACCACGATCAGGACGAGAAGCAGAACGAACACAGCGGGCCTCCCCGAGAGCGGAACACAGCATCGGTACCGGGGACTGGGGCCTCACCTCACAGCGTAGTCCTGGCTGAAGACTGCCGATAGCGCGCGACACATCGTCTACTGCCGCATGTCGATGGCCACTTGACCCCGCCGAGGGAATACGGGCAGGGCCTGCGTACGATCCACCCCCTGCCCCCGGGACAGCGACCCCGGCTCGGCCTGGTGGAAGGAGCATGCACTGCCGCCGACCGAGCCGACGGACACCCTCGCCGAGGGCGCGTTCACCCCAGCCGCCCCAGGCCGGTCTCAAGAACTCCCCCATATCTACGCCGTGTTGACACTGGAGGGCGCCCGGCGTTCACTGACAGCACGCGGTGAAAGGGCATGCCACTCCGGATCATCCGGGCGACGCATTTCCCCCTTCCCGCTCCGCCCTGCCCCCGCGGAATCACGAATCTTCCCGCGATGCGGAGGTCCGGCGATGCCACGGATTCCTCTCCTTCCGCTGATCCGATCGACCGCGATCGCAGATAGTCCGCCTTCAACGACGAGACCGACCAAGCGTGTTGGACGGCAAGGTCGAACGGGTCTCCGGCAATCCGCGGCAGGCGGGCGAGAAGGCGAGGCAGGCCTTCAAGCGGTGACCGGGAACCCCGCGGGCGCTTCCCCCGTCGTACGAGCACCGTCTTGCCGGCATCGACGCGGAATTCGTCAGGAGGACTGAGCGAATGGCAGCCCTGTTCATTGTCGTGATCACCACCCTGATCGTCCTCGCGACGACGGCCGTATTCGTGGGACATGGACCGGTCCGCTACAGCGGCGGGCCGAGCCTGCGCTTCGGACCCTCGTACGACCCTGCCCTCACCCATGACGAAGACCCCGGCGCGGCTGATCCGGGACCCGGCCGGCGCTGACGCCGTACGGCTCCCGCCGAAACGATCACCGCTGCGCGTCAGGCCGCCTCAGCCCGATCGGCAGAGGCTCCGAAATCGAGTCCGGGCGGGAAGATGTCCGAAATGCACGGACCGCAGTACCGTTGGTTCTGGGTTGGTTCACTCTCACGTGCAACCGCCCGGAAGGGCGGCTCCGGCGTGTTTGCGCCGGAGCCGTTGACTTACTCCAGGTGACGGTGGCGTGCCCGGAGGGCAGGGCTCATGTCCGACCCGGGCCGACCGAAGGACGGCGTTCGGACAACTGTGCCCTTCCATCTCCTCGCCCTCGCCGCCAGGGCGTCCCGCGGGTCCCTCTGGCGGGAACCGCCTCCATCTCACCGTGCGCACCTCGACACGGTCCGTCCGACGTGGCGTGGGAGTAACGTGGAGCCATCGAGAGTACTTCGCACACCGGCCACCATGCCCGTGTCGTTCTCGGCGAGTGACGACACCGGGCCGCCACCTCAAGCGGCGGCCGGGAGACAGGTGCCCGCGATGTCCGCGACCACCGACCGAACCACGCTGCGGATCGCGCCCTTCAGGGCTCCGACCGCTCGTCTCGCATTGAAAACCGTCAGTACGTCCCGAGGCTCTCTCGATGGTGCTTGGTGGCCCCGCTCGCGGAACCTGACTCACGAACTCTCCGCTCTGGCCGACGTACTGGACCCGCTGTCCGGACGGATCACCCGGATCGCCGTCAACCCCACGTACTGGCCGACCACGGCGAGCGGCGTTCCCGTCAACGGGCACCTGGTGAAGGTCAGTTGGTTCACGACGGAGCTGGACCCCCACAAGATCCTGCTGCTTTCCCACACCACGGGCAGCTGGAAGCTGTTGGTGGTGCCACCGGAGGCCGACGCCGCTGCGGCCGAACGCCTGATGAACGCCGCGAGCGACAGCTCCGGCCCTCCCACGACCGCGAGCGCGCTCATGGCCGGGGAGCACGCCCGCCACGGCGGTTCCATGGCTGACCGGGTCCGTGGTTCCGAGGACACCTGGGAGGACGGGGATGTCGCCTCCTCCTACCGGACAGCGCGCGCCCGGCCCAGCCGCCTGATCACGGCGAAGTGAGCGTCACGGTCACCGCAGTGGCCTTCAGCTCCCTAGTGATCCTCGCCGTTGTGGCCACCCGTGTGATCACTCGCCTCGGCGCACAGCGCGCGGAGAGCAGCTATCTCCGCGCGTGCGGCAGCCCACCGACCAGAAGGAACATCCCGGACAAGCCGCCGGGCATCCGGCTCCGGGACGTTCCGTCCAACCCGCCATGGCTGGCCCCCGGCGCCGAACCCGGGACGTCGGCCGGGGCCGGCTGAACTCCCGGCGCCGGACGCCTGGTTTACCCCGTCGGCTCCTGCTGCCACCATGCCGAGTCCGGGGATGACCGTCCCACGGCCCCGGGGGGAGAGGCTCAGATGGCAGAGGTGTACTTGCGCAGGCTGTCCCGATGGCAGGCCGAGCAGCAGCGGGACGCCGTGGCGGACGTCCATGTCGCGGCCTACCACGGGGCTGCGGGGGCGGAATACCGCGACCGCCAGGGCTTCTTGAGCCGCTTCGAACAGCATGTGCAACGCCCCGCATTCGACATGGCGGTCGCCGACATGGGCGGCCTGGTCGGCTGCGCCTACGGATTCAGGATCGCCCGTACCGGCGACTGGTGGTCGAGCTTTCGAGGAGAGCTGCCCACGGACATCGAGGAACTCACCGCCTCCGGCCGTACGTTTCTGTTGGCCGAGTTGATGGTGCTGCCGGCCCACCGCCGCACCGGCATCGCGACACGCCTGGGTGAGTGGCTGCTGTCCCGCCTCGACACTGATCTGGTCGTCGCGGCCGTCGACCCGTCCGGCAACGACGGCCGCGAAAGCGCGGCGGCGGGGACCCTGCGCGCCTGGGGCTGGTCGAAGCTCGGCGAACTCGACTGCCAGGCCCCTTCGAACTCCGGACCAGACGTCGGTTCCGGCCGGGGCATGGCCGCTCGGGAAGTGTGGATCCGCAGACCGCCGCGGTGATCCGACGCGGCCCCGCGGAGCGAGCCATCGCTCAGTGGGGCCGTGCACGGGTGGTACCGCCCCACGCCTTCCGGTGAGCAGAGAGGCTCCCGCGCCGGTCCGGACACGGACGAGCCGCCCGTGTGGCGCGGGCGCCCGGAGCCGGGGCTGTCAGCAGTCGCCGAACGCCGCAGCCGCCATCAGCGGCTCGGCGTCCGCAGCGTCGACCTCCGGTGGCACGACCAGCAGTTCCCTACGGCCCCGGCCCTGGCTGAGCAGACTGATCGTGTGTCGCCCGTGCGGGCCGGCCGACCTGCGCAGCAGTACGACATGGTTGGCGACGAGCATGCGTCCGGGCGACATCGGCCACATCGCCGTATTGACGGTCACGGCAGTGATCTGTCCCCAGAGACGGGGCAACATGCCGATGAGAAGCGGGAGTTCGCCGAGGAGATCGCGCGAGCGGGGCCACCATGCCCCGTCGATGCGCCGGGGCAGCGCGCTGTGCGGCGCCAGCCGCACGCGGGCGAGAGGCAGGGAGGGCAGGGGTTCGACGACAGTGGCCATGGAAACTCCGGTCTGGGGGTCACGCCTGCGGTGTACCGATGGCTCGCGCCGCGACCCGGCGGCGAGCGGGACGGCTCGGTCGAGCCGAGGGACGGGCAGGACTCCTTGAGCTCGTCGGCCTCGGTGCAAACCGTACGGCCGGGGACCAGGGGGCTGCCTTCGTACAGGGGTGGGCGGGCCCTCGATCGATGGCCCCGTTCCCGTTGCCGCTCTGCTCGTCGTCGACAAGACACGGGTGAAATGTGCGCGCGGCTGGACACTCCGCCTCGGAGTGGACGTCGGCTCTGGGGTCCGTGCGTCGGCCCGCACAGCGTGGCTGGAGCGGCCGGGCGAGTCCGGCCGCCGCACAGGCCGAGCGGAGGGCGAACACCTTGGGCCGTCATAGGGCGGCATCCGCTCCGGGCGATGAGCCACCCGGCGTCGTACTGCGCCGGGGACGAGACCGGCCCGATCACCGGCGTACGACGTGCCCTCGGTTCCCCCACCGTACCCCGCCCGCCGGGAAACGGGACGCCGGAGACCGCGCGTCTTGCGGAACCGCAGCCCACGCCACGCGCGTTGCAGCTTTCGCGCCGGTCGCCCCGCGTCCGGTCTCCGTGACGGGGATTGCCGACAGCGTGGGTGCCGGCCGGGAGATGCCCGGGAGCCGTCCGGAGGGAGCCGGCCTCCCTCCGGACGGCTTCCGACACCAACCGGCCCTGCTCGGCGGGTCCCGCGTCGGCCACTCCCCCTCGGGCGAGCCCGCTGCGAGACGCGCGGTCCCACCCGGCCTACGGATAGACGTACGTGTTCAGCGTGTTCACCGCGGAGGCCGGATCGCCCAGGTCGTAGCGGTCGACGGCCAGGTAGTTGGGCTTCTTGCGGGCGGCCGGCCGGCAGAAGCGCCGGGCCCGGTCGGCGAGTTTGGTGTTGTCCGTGCCGGCGGTTCCCGAGATGGTGGCGTCGCGGAAGTGGTTCATGACGAAGAGGGGGCGGAAGCCCGTCTCGGTGCGGGTGAGCGGTACGTTCGTGCCCGCGTCGTACCAGCGGCTGTAGCAGGACCAGTCGGAGGAGCCGAGGCCCGATCCCATGGACCAGTAGTTCTCGACGGTCCACTCACGCTGGTACATGACGCCGAAGCTGTCCCGGGTGAGTCCGGCGGACTCGTCGGACGCACGGCTGTGGTCGGTGAAGATGAGCAGGCGGTGTCCGGCGGCGGTCAGATCGGCGAGCTTCGGCCAGCCGCTCTCGCGCACGCCGGTCAGGTCGGGACGGTAGAGGACGTCGGACAAGCCGTTCACGCGGGCGAGTTCGGCACGCAGGACGCCCGGGTCGACGTAGTCCTCCAGGAACACGGTGACGAACTGGTCGGGGTGCTGCTTGAGGAAGTCCACCAAGCGCTGGAGGTCGACCCAGAGCGCGACCGGCTTGCTGACGAGGGTGCAGCTGTCGTGACAGAGGATCGCGCCGTCGGGGGTCTGGTGCAGGTCGAGCATGAACCCGCGGACACCGTCGGCGAGTTGCTGGTTGATACCGCGGGTCTGATTGGGCACCAGGTTGACGAAGGGCGGCGCGAATCCACCGTCGACGCCGTTCGCGTAGGCGTTGTGCGCGGTGAGGAACGTGACCTGGTCAAGGGTGCGTTGGTCCTGCGGCGGCATCGGCCGGGTCGCGGGAGCGACCGGCGTGAGATACCAGGAGGCAAGGCCGCCCGGCGAGCCGATCGCCAGCTGGGCAGGGTAGTTGGAGCCGGAGGGCTTGGCGGCAACCGTCAAGTACCGCTCCGTCCCGGGGGCCTTGAGCGCGTACTGGTCGGCGCCGCTCGGCTTCACCTCCCACACGGCGTCGGCGCTCGCACAGGAGACGGTCCGGGCCTGGTCGCCCGAGCGGCCCAGACAACTGCCCGCGGTATCGGCGCTTTCGAGGACGGAGGAGGAGCCGCTCGGACGCAAGGTCCACTGCTGGTGGTCCTCGTTGCCCTTGGGGTTGTGCTGGACGACCGCGCCCGAACTGTCGGCGGCGTTCAGTCCCGTGGTGGCGCTCTGGACGTAATAGGCGCCCTCGGCGGGGACTTCGGCGGCGTCGGCGGGCCCGGGGACGGCGAAGACGGTGCTCAGTACGGCGGTGGCGGCGAGCAGGGAGCGTCGGCTCGGTCTCATGGCACGTGATCCCTTCCTGTGGGGAGCATGAGCATGCCATGTCTGGTGTGAGCGTCAGCGGTACAGATCAAGTCAACGGTCGCGGTCCCGCTCGCGTCCACCATCGTGGTCGGCCACGCGCCGGCACGGGCGTCAGATCCCGCGCGCCCTCCGAGCCGGGTCAGGCGGTGCCGTAAGGAGTGCCGGGGTGTTCGATCCGCGTGGCGAACGCGGTGATGTCGGCGACCACGCGTTCGGGCTGTTCCCAGTGGACGACATGGCCGGTGCCCTCGTAGGCGACGAAGGCCGCGCCGTGCACGGCGTCCAGGATGGTCTGCTGGTCGACGCGGGGCAGGAACTCGTCCTCCTCGCCCCAGATGACGAGGGTGGGCACCAGGATTCCCGCGAGGGTCGCCCCGAGATCGGCGTCGAGGAGACCGCGCACGGTCTCCCTCCAGACGTACGCGGGGAGTTTGAGGTTCTCCTCGACCATGGTCTCGATGAACCCCCGGGCGATCGGGCGGGCCACCGTACCGGCCAGGAAGTCCTCGACGAACGCGCGGGGCACGGGATCGGAGAGGCCTTCCAGGGCCTTCCCCATCGCGGCCGCCGCCGGTTTGTCCGCGAGGGTGCCGGGAACGCCGAGCAGAACCAGACCCGCGATGCGGTCGGGGTAGGTGCCGGCGACGATCCGGGCCGGTACGCCGCCGCTGGACGCCCCGACCAGGAGGGCGCGGGGGATGTCGACCGCGTCCAGGAAGGCCACCAGGTCGGCGGCGAAGTCGTCGGGAGTGTAGCCCTCCGGAGGCCGGTCGGCGTCGCCGTGCCCGCGCTGTGTGGGGGCGTAGCCGTGCAAGGACGCCGGAAGGCGCCTCAGAAGGGGCTCGAAGGACCACCAGGAGTCGGCCAGACCGTGCACGAAGACGACCGGTGTACCACTGGGGTAGCCGGCTTCGGCGTACGGGAGGGCGAGCCCTTCCCGCACCTGCGCGGACTTCAGGGAGATCACGGTCACGGCACCCTGCCTCCTTCCGCCCGGCCACCGGGGTCCGGGAACCCGGGAGCGGAGAGCGAGCGGCGATCACTTCCGACAGTACCGAGGGGCGGCGCGCGCCGCGCTGCGAAAGGCCGGGCCGGACCGCTCGGACGAAACGGAGCGTGCGGGCGGGCCCTGCTCCGGGTGGGTGACTCAAGGGGCCGATGGAGGACCCGAGGGGGACCCGACGCCCTCGACGAGCCGCCGTGTCCCGTGCGGACACGATCCACCGCGTCCCGTGGAGACCGGGGACGGGCATCTCCGCCCTGCACAGGGGCCGCCCCGCGCAGGGGCCGCCGTGGACAACTGCTGTCGTGCCCGGGAGCCGTCGTGCAGGGGACCGTCGTGCTCGGGAGCCGTCGTGCTCGGGAGCCGTCGTACCCACAACCTGGGCGATCGGGCTAATGTGTCCGTCGTAGTACCGGACACGGGGTGCCCCGTCCGAGGGCTGAGATCACACCCGTCGAACCTGAACCAGTTCGTACTGGCGGAGGGATGTCTTCCATGCCATTGGCGCATGTTTCCGGCGGGCTGCCCGCCGACGGCCGGCCCACCGTCTTCGACGGACGGATGCCCGCCGCACCCGGCGACCTGCGGGTGGAGGGGCACGGCATCGAGCCGGTCCCCGAGAACAACCGGTACGGCGGGGCCGGGCGCCTGTTCACCGTGTGGTTCGCTCCGAACCTGACGATGACGGGCGTGTTCACCGGCACCATCGGCATCGCGCTGGGCCTGGACTTCACCACCGCCCTCGCGGCGGTCGTCCTCGGAACCGTGCTCGGCGCGCTGCCCACCGCCTACCTCAGCACCTGGGGCGGCCTCACCGGCACCGGCCAACTCCCGCTCGCACGGCTCGCGTTCGGCCGGGCGGTGGTGCTGCCCGGGATGCTCCAGTGGCTGTCCTCGGTCGCGTGGGACGCGCTGATCGGGCTGTTCGGCGGGGACGCGCTGGCGCGGCTGTGCGGCTGGCCGTTCTGGCTCGGCGTGCTCGTCATGATGCTTGCCCAGGGGGCTCTCGGCGTCCTCGGCTACGAGGCGATCCACCGCCTTCAGATCGTGATGACGGTCGTGCTCGCCGTGGCGTTCGCGGTGATCGCCTGGCGCATGCTGGACGGCGTCCGTCCCGCGGTGACCGGGGCCGCGACCGGTGCCGACCGCGCGGGCGCGTTCGTGCTCACCAGCACCATCGCCCTCAGCCTCTCGCTGTCCTGGGCGCCGTACGCCGGTGACTTCAGCCGCTATCTGCCGCGCACCACGTCCCGCCCGCGGATGTTCTGGTGCACCCTGCTCGGTC
Source organism: Streptomyces sp. NPDC026500 (assembly GCF_055567635.1). Classification (NCBI taxonomy): domain Bacteria; kingdom Bacillati; phylum Actinomycetota; class Actinomycetes; order Kitasatosporales; family Streptomycetaceae; genus Streptomyces; species Streptomyces sp. NPDC026500. Next base: position 73,530 of record NZ_JBVHQB010000031.1, read on the forward strand.
TTGTCGTGTCCTTCGTCGGCGTGCAGGTCCTCGGGCTGTGGGGCGCGTCGGTGCTGACCGACCAGACGGCTGCGGGCGTGGACGCGTTGCTGGGCGGCGGGACGGCGGGCGCGTTCGGGCTGCTGGCCGTGGCGCTGGCGGCGGTGTGCAGCAACGCGATGAACGACTACAGCGGTTCGCTCGCGCTGCAGACCCTGGGGGTGCGCATACCGCGCCCGGTGGCCGCCGCCCTGGCCGCCGGGCTCGGCTTTCCGCTGGTGCTGTGGATGCACGCCGCCGACACCACGGCCCGCTTCCAGAACGTGCTGCTGTTCGTGGGCTATTGGATCCCCGGGTTCGTCGCGATCGTCGTCGTCGACTGGATCGCCCGCGGGCGGGAGCGCGGCGGCGCCCCGGTCGACATCGCCGTCGAGATGTCCCGTCCGCGCTCCGGATGGCCCTCGCTGGTCGCCTTCGTCGCGGCGTTCGGCGCGGCCGTGCCGTTCATGGACACGGGCCTGTACGTCGGTCCGGTGGCCGACGCGCTGCACGGCGCCGACCTCTCCTACTACGTGGCCTTCCTCGTCGCCCTCGCCCTCTACGCCCCGCTGCGACTGCGTCGCCGCGCCTGAGGGCTGTACGTCGCTCCGCCGGCCGAGGGCCTGGCGCCCGACCCCGTACCCGAGAGGAACCTCGTATGACCACGCCGCCCCGCGTCCTGACGATCGCCGGATCCGACTCCGGCGGTGGCGCCGGGATCCAGGCCGACCTGAAGACGATGCTCGCGCTCGGCGCCCATGGGATGAGCGTGCTCACCGCGGTGACCGCGCAGAACTCCGTGGGTGTGCAGGGCGCTTGGGAGCTGTCCGAGGAGGCGGTACGCGCCCAGTACCGCAGCGTGGTCGACGACATCGGCGTCCAGGCCGTGAAGACCGGGATGCTCTCGTCGCCCGGCCTGGTCACGACGGTCGCCGAACTGCTGTCCGACGTGGGCGCCCCCGTCGTCGTGGACCCGGTGAGCGTCTCCAAGCACGGGGACCGGCTGCTGGCCGACGACGCGCTGGATGCCGTACGGACCCGATTGCTGCCGCGGGCGACGGTGGCCACCCCGAATCTCGACGAGGTCGCCCAGCTCACCGGGGTGAAGGTGAAGGACGAGGAGGGTATGCGCGGGGCCGCCCACCGGCTGCTCACGTTCGGTCCCCGCTGGGTCCTGGTGAAGGGGGGCCATCTGCCGGGACAGGCCGTCGATCTGCTCACCGACGGAACGGCGGAGCACTGGCTGCGCGCGCCGCGCCACGACAACCGGCACACGCACGGCACCGGGTGCACGCTCGCCTCGGCCGTCGCGGTGGGCCTGGCCGAGGGTCTTTCGGTGCCGGAGGCCGTACGGCGGGCCAAGGAGTATGTGACCGCCGCGATCGAGGCCGGTTTCGCACTCGGCGCCGGCATCGGGCCCGTGGACCACGGGTGGCGACTGCGCCGAAACGGCTGACCCCCCGGCCGTCGGCCGGAGTTCCGGAGCGCCCGCCTCCGCACATCGCCCGGAGACCCCGCCCGCGATCCGCCGCACCACCTGCGCCGGAAGGTGAACACCTCGGCCCCTGTCGTGCGTACTGATCGGCACAGCGACAGTCGTCTGCTCGCCCGTCAGGTACGCGGGCAGGCAGATCCGGATCCAAGGAGCACACCATGAAGGCGACCGCGCAGATCGGCGTCACAGGGCTCGCGGTGATGGGCCGCAATCTGGCCCGCAACTTCGCCCGGAACGGCTACACCGTCGCCGTCCACAACCGCACCCCCGCACGCACCAAGGCACTGGTCGAGGAGTTCGGGCATGAGGGCGCCTTCGTGGCGGCCGAGTCGGCCGAGGAGTTCGTGGCCGCGCTGGAGCGCCCGCGCCGCCTGATGATCATGGTGCAGGCGGGTGCGGCCACCGACGCCGTCATAGAGGAGTTCGCCCCGCTGCTCGAAACCGGCGACATGATCATCGACGGCGGCAACGCCCACTTCACCGACACCCGGCGTCGTGAACAGTCGCTGCGCGAGCGCGGCATCCACTTCGTCGGCGCGGGTGTGTCCGGCGGCGAGGAGGGCGCCCTGCACGGGCCGAGCATCATGCCCGGCGGCTCCCCGGAGTCGTACGCCTCGCTCGGCCCGATGTTCGAGTCGATCAGCGCCAAGGTGGACGGCGAGCCCTGCGCCACGCACATCGGCACGGACGGCGCCGGACACTTCGTCAAGATGGTGCACAACGGCATCGAGTACGCCGACATGCAGCTGATCGGCGAGGCCTACGACCTGCTCCGCCGCGTGGGCGGCTACACGCCGGCGCAGATCGCGGAGATCTTCCGGCGCTGGAACAAGGGCCGCCTCGACTCGTACCTGATCGAGATCACGGCCGAGGTCCTCGCGCACAAGGACGCCTCCACCGGGGAGCCGTTCGTGGACGTCGTGGTCGACTCCGCGGGCCAGAAGGGCACCGGCCGCTGGACCGTGCAGACCGCCCTCGACCTCGGCTCCCCGGTCACCGCCATCGCGCAGGCGACCTTCGCCCGCGCCGCCTCCAGCCAGGGCGGACTGCGCGCCGCCTACCGCGGTCTGCCCGGCGGCACCCACTGGGACCTGTCCGGAACCGAGGCCGAGCGGTTCACCAGCCAGGTCGAACACGCCCTGTACGCATCGAAGTTGATCGCCTACGACCAGGGCTGGAAGATGATCCTGGACGCGGCGGCCGAGTACGGCTGGGACATCGACCTCGGCGAGGTGGCGAAGATCTGGCGCGGCGGCTGCATCGTCCGCGCGGCGTTCCTCGACCGCATCCGCGCCGCGTACGCCGTCGATCCCGGCCTGGTCAGCCTGCTCTCCGACGCGGGGTTCGCCACCGAGATCAAGGATGCCCAGGTCCCGTGGCGCGAGGTCATCTCGACGGCCACCCGCAGAGGCGTCCCGGTGCCCGCGTTCTCCGCCGCCCTGTCCTACTACGACACCCTGCGCGCCGACCGGCTGCCCGCCGCCCTCACCCAGGGCCAGCGCGACTTCTTCGGCGCCCACACCTACCGGCGCACCGACCGCGAGGGCAGCTTCCACACGCTGTGGGGCGAGACCACCCGGGGTGAGACCGAGGTCCTGTGACGCCTGTGCCCCTCGCCCGGCGCTGAGTTGGCGCGGAGCGGCCGGACAACCGCAGCGACGGATGTCCGGCCCGGCGGGGCACCACAGGGTGGACCGGTTCGGGCAGAGTCCGGGTGCTACCGGCCGCCGGCGCCCGGCCCGCGGCACCGGGCACACCGGCCGCGGGCAGCGACCACGATGTCGAACACGTCCGCGGGCAACCGGCCCGGTCAGCCGCCTCGCGGATCGGGTGGGCCTGAGGGATCAAGTCGACACGGCGGACGCCGAGTTGGCGATGCCGAGCCGTTCGGCCTGGCGGGCCGACGAGTTGGCGATGACGAGCCGTTCGGATGGGCGGGCCGAGCGTCTCAATTCGCGGGCACGGCAGGCTCGTACGGCCGAGACACGAGATCCGCCATCACGGTGGGTGGCAGGGACGGGTTGGCGGCCGCTGCTTCCGCCACCCGCCAGTCCGCGTCGGCGAGCAGCTCCACGATGACCTGCGGCGGGAGTGCCGGGTGGCCGGCGGCTACGGGCCTCGCCCGCTCGTCCGCCAAGCAGCGGATCAGGGATCGGGCCGTCGCGTTCCGGTGCCGGGCGATCTCCCGGAAGGCCTTCTGCACGGGCGGTTCGTGCCGGGTCAGGTGCTCCAGCAGCGCCTGACTCGCGTCCGGGTTGGTCGCCACCTTGGCAAGGACCTGGACTCCGTGCCGGTCGACCATGGCGCGCAGCTCCCCCTCGGTGAGGCCCGGATGCCCGGCGATGGACTTGGCCACCTTCGCGTCGAGGTCGGTGGCCAGCGCGTCGCGGATCTCGGGCGGCAGATCGCGGCGTTGGGCCAGGAGCATGCGCGCGGCCGGGTCCTGCGACTGGGCCAGCTCCTTGATCTCGGCCGGATCCGCGGCGGCGATCCGGGGCAGCGGGGTGGCCCCGATCTTGGCCGTTCGGGCCAACAGGGTGAGCACGTCGAGCGGTACGCGGGGATGGTGCGCGAGCCGGCGGCGCACGCCGGGGTCGCGGTCCCCCGCCAGCACACGGATCAGGGCCTCGTCGATCGCGGGGTTCTCGGCGAGGTCGGCGCGTACACCGGGTACGGGGTCCGAGGCGAGCCGTGCGCACACCCGCGGGGGCAGGTCCGGGCGGGCGGCGAGCGCCCAGCGCAACAGCATCGAAGGATGGTCCACGAAGCCGACGACGGCTTCGGTGGGGGTGTTGGGGTTGGCGAGGACCGCCTGCCATATCTGGTGGACGGTGGACTCGTGGGAGCCGTCGCAGGAGGCGCCCGCCAACAGGTCGCAGTCGGGCCGGGGGCACTGCGGATCGTGCACGAAAGGCGTCGCCTCGCGGTCGCAGACCAGGCAGCGCCGCGCGGGAGGCAGTCCCTCGCCGGTGACGAGCGCGGCCAGTACGTCCGGAGGCGTCGCCTCGTTGACCGCCACCGCGCGGCGGACCTCGGCATGCGGATGCTCCGCGAGCCCGGCGGCCGCTTCCGGCGTGGTCCACAACGCGAGCTCCGCGACAACGCGTACGTCCACGTCCTTGGCGAGCGTCTCCACCACGTCGGCCGGGAGGCCGGGGCAGGCGGCCAGCTTCTCCCGGTGCTCCGCCACCGGATCCGCCGCGAAGAGGCGCGCCCACTCCGGGCTGCAGGATCCCTCGTCGAGCAGGGCGAGGGCGATGTGCGGCTGTGCCGCCGGGTCGATGTCGGCGGCGGTCAGCCGGCCCTGGTGGGCCAGCCGAACACCGCTCTCCTCGTCGCGCGAGAGCAGCGCGACCGCCTGCGCATGGCTGAGGTCCGCCCGGTCTGCGAGGTCCACGGCCAAGTCGGCGTCCGCGACCGCGATCAGCCGGTCGACCAGCTCGGACGGCAGGGCCGCATTGGCGGCGAGACCACGCAGGACAGGGTTCACAGGGGGCATCCTGCCCTGGGCCGCGGCCGCTCGGCTCAGGATTTTCGCGTTGTCGGCGCGGAACTCACTGCGCGGCCAGTCCGTAGGACCTGAACTGGCCGCGGACGCGTTCGGTCAGGGCGGGGTCGGGTACGGGGGTGTCCTCCAGGGGGAACGGGATGCCCAGGGCTTCGTATTTGGGGGCGCCCAGTTTGTGGAAGGGCAGGACGTCCACGCGGTCGACGTTTCCGAGGCCGGAGAGGAAGCGGGCGAGTCCGTCGATCGGCTCGGGGACGTCGGTCCGGCCGGGGACGAGGACGTAGCGGATCCATACCGGGATGCCGAGGCGGTCCAGCCGGGTGGCGAAGTTGAGCGTGGGGGCGAGTTCGCCGCCGGTGAGTTGGCGGTACGCGGCGACGTCGAAGGACTTGATGTCGAGGAGCACCAGGTCGGTGTCGGCGAGGAGTTGGTCGGTGGCGCGGGCGCCGAGGAAGCCGGAGGTGTCCAGGGCGGTATGCAGTCCTGCCTCCTTGCAACGGCGCAGCAGCGCGCCGGTGAAGGCGGGCTGGAGCAGGGGCTCGCCACCCGTGATGGTGACGCCTCCCCCGGCGGCCGTGACGAACGGCCGGTACTTCTCGATCTCCGCCATCACCTCGTCGACGGTGGCCTCCCGCCCGTCCCGCATGTGCCAGGTGTCGGGGTTGGCGCAGTAGAGGCAGCGCAGGGGGCAGCCGTTGACGAAGAGGACGAACCGGGTCCCGGGACCGTCCACGCCGGTGGACAGGTCCCAGGAGTGGATCCGGCCCGTCGTCGTGGTCCTCACAGCGTTCCGTGGAAGGTCCGGCTGATCACGTCGAGCTGCTGTTCGCGGGTCAGGCGGACGAAGTTGACGGCGTAGCCCGAGACCCGGATGGTCAACTCCGGGTACTTGTCCGGGTGTTCCATCGCGTCCTCCAGGGTGGCCCGGTCCAGGACGTTGACGTTCATGTGGAAGCCGCCGGAGGCCATGTACGCGTCGAGGATGCCGACCAGATGGCCGGCGCGCTCGCCGGGCACGTGTCCCAGGCCCTCCGGGGTGATCGTCGTCGTCAGCGAGATGCCGTCACGGGCGTGCTCGTAGGGCAGTTTGGCGACGGAGAGCGCGGAGGCGGCCACCCCGTGCCGGTCGCGTCCGTTCATCGGGTTGGCGCCGGGCGCGAAGGGCTGTCCGGCGCGGCGGCCGTCGGGTGTGTTGCCGGTGTGCTTGCCGTAGACGACGTTCGAGGTGATCGTCAGCACCGACTGGGTGTGTTCGGCGTCCCGGTAGGTGGGGTGCTCGCGCAGCTTCGCCATGAAGGAGTCCACCAGTCCGACGGCGATGGTGTCCGCCCGGTCGTCATTGTTCCCGTACGTCGGGTAGTCGCCCTCGATCTCGTAGTCAACGGCCAGCCCGGTGTCGTCGCGGATCACCTTGACCCGGGCGTACTTGACGGCGGACAGGCTGTCGGTGGCGACGGAGAGGCCGGCGATGCCACAGGCCATGAAGCGGTGCACGGGATGGTCGTGGAGCGCCATCTCGATGCGCTCGTAGGCGTACTTGTCGTGCATGTAGTGGATGACGTTGAGCGCGTTGACGTACGTCTCCGCCAGCCAGTCCAGCATCCCGTCGTACGCCTTCGACAGCTCCTCGAAGTCCAGATACTCGCCGGTCAGGGCCGGTGCCTCGGGGGCGATCCGCTCGCCGCTGATCTCGTCCCGGCCGCCGTTGATCGCGTACAGCAGCGCCTTGGCGAGGTTGACCCGTGCGCCGAAGAACTGCATCTGCCTGCCGACGGCCATCGCGGAGACACAGCAGGCGATCGCGGTGTCGTCGCCGGTGCGGGGGCGCATCAGCTCGTCGGACTCGTACTGGACGGCACTGGTGTCGACGGAGACCTTGGCGCAGAACTCCTTGAAACCGGACGGGAGACGGGGCGACCAGAGCACCGTGAGGTTGGGCTCGGGGGCCGGACCCAGGTTGTAGAGCGTCTGCAGGAAGCGGAAGGAGGTACGGGTGACGAGCGGGCGGCCGTCCGCGCCGATGCCGCCGATGGATTCCGTGACCCACGTCGGATCACCGGAGAACAACGCGTCGTACTCGGGGGTGCGCAGGAACCGTACGATGCGCAGTTTGATCACGAAGTCGTCGATCAGTTCCTGGGCGTGGGTCTCGTCCAGGACGCCCGCGGCCAGGTCGCGCTGGAGGTACACGTCCAGGAAGGTCGAGGTGCGGCCCAGCGACATCGCCGCGCCGTTCTGCTCCTTGACGGCGGCGAGATAGCCCAAGTAGAGCCACTGCACGGCCTCGTGGGCGGTGCCGGCGGGGCGGGAGACGTCGCAGCCGTAGGTCGCGGCCATCCGGGTCAGCTCGTCCAACGCCCTGATCTGCTCGGCGAGTTCCTCGCGGTCGCGGATGATGTGCTCGGTCGAGGGCGCTTCGTCGAGTTCGGCGCGCTCCGCGCGCTTGACGGCGATGAGCCGGGTCGTGCCGTACAGCGCCACCCGCCGGTAGTCGCCGATGATGCGGCCACGGCCGTACGCGTCCGGCAGACCGGTGATGATGCCGGCCTTGCGGGCGGCACGCATCGCGGGCGTGTACGCGTCGAAGACGCCGGCGTTGTGGGTCTTGCGGTAGGTCCCGAAGACGCGGGTGACGAAGTCGTCGGGCTCGTAGCCGTACGCCTTCAGCCCGCTCTCGACCATCCGCAGACCGCCGTTCGGCATGATGGCGCGCTTGAGCGGCGCGTCCGTCTGCAGGCCGACGATCAACTCCCGCTCGCGGTCGATGTATCCGGGCGCGTGCGAGGTGATCGTCGAGGGGGTCGCGGTGTCGACGTCGAGGATTCCCCTGCGCCGCTCCTCCGGGAAGAGTGCGCTGACCGTGCTCCAGACCGCCCGGGTGCGCTCGGTCGGGCCGGTCAGGAAGGCCGCGTCTCCTTCGTAGGGCGTGTAATTGGCCTGGATGAAGTCGCGGACGTCGACGCGCTCGCGCCACGCCGTCCCGACGAAGCCCTGCCATGCCTCCGCCGTCCGGACGCCGGCCGTCGTCGTTGTGGTCATCGCCGGTCTCCCCTCGCACTGTGTCGAATGATCTGCACTGTCGATACTTGTCGTGCGGGCTGACCCGGGCGAGGGCCGGACAGTACCGGCCGGGCCGCCGAACGCCCCCGTCCGAGGGCCGTTCGGCCCACTCGGTGATCACTGCGTCGGTCCACCCTCCGGGCGATCGCGACGTCGGGTCGGGCCGGGTCGGACCGCCGGACGATCCAGGCGTCAGGACGGGTCAGGACGGCAGGTCGATGCCGTACAGCGTGCGGCCGCCGACGAGTTCCCGACCGGTGACCAGTTCGGACGTGATCCGGATGAAGACGTCGTGGGGCGAGGCCACCCAGGAACGGGGTCCTGTCCGGGTGAGGCGATCGTGTTCGGCGGGATCGTTCACCACGACGGCGCGGCCCGTCACGACGACGCTCCAGCCGGAGTGCGCGGCCACGTCCACCGCGTCGGCCTCGAACGCCACCACCGCACCGTCGATGGAACGGGCCAGTTCCGAGTCGGCCGACGTCCGCAGCACGACGGCGGACTCGGCGTCGAGACAGAAATTGACCGGCAGGACCGCGGGCAGGGCGTCCCGCGTGTGGACGACCCTGCCGATGAGCGCGTCGCCGAGCCGGTCCAGGCATTCCTGCCGACCGAGTTCACGAAAGCCGTCGTTGGGATTCATGACCCGACCCCACTCTCACGCGTTGAGGCGACACAGCAATACAGCGACATACGGTCAGCCTCCGGCGACGCGTGAAGAGAGGCCAGGGCCCATTGGTCCCCGGCGAACGGAGAATGGCCGCTTCCTGGCGCCAATGCGTCGCCGGGCCCACGGTCCGGGTCAGAGCGCGGCGATCCGGCGCCCGGTGGCCGTGTCCCCGGCACTCCTCGGGGCCGAGTTCGGCCAGGTCGGAGTGATCGGCGGTCCGGCCGAGGCCCGGCGGCAGGTCGGCCGCGCCGCCGTGCAGGGCCGCGACGCCGGTGTCCAGCGTGTCGGCGAGCCGGAACAGGACGCTCGTCCGGGGCATCGACTCCCGCCGGGCGGGTCTTCCACCCGTCGTACCCCGCCGCTCCTGGCCCCGTCGCGCCTGATCAACCATGACGCTTCGTGTCTGCTCGGACGTGACCCATCACTTCGTTCCCTCAGGGCGTCCCGGCCGCCAGAGGCCCGACGATCAAGGCGGACAGCGCCTTAAAAACGGCCCTTTTCAGCTCGCGACATGACCTGGCATATCCCCCTGACCAGGGCAGATACCTGATGCTTGGGTCGTTCGGTCCCCGGAGCGGGACCGGGCGGCCCCTGCCACCGCTCGCGCGCGCCGCGTTCCCCTTGCACTGTTGGGGTGTAACGAGGAGGTGCGGTGCCATGCGCGGAGCACAGGGTGCGAGGCAGTGGTGCTGGCGCTGGCGGAGAAATCCGCTGCGGCGCCGTGACGACGTCTTCGAGGCGTGGATCGTACTGATCGTCTGGACGGTGATGGTGCTGGGCGGCATCCTCGTCGGCCTGGTGACGGCCCATGCCGCCGACACGTCCTTCACGCGGCTGCGCCACGACCGGCACGCCGTCCCGGCCGTGCTGGTCGTCAGTACCGGTTCGGCGGTACCCGCCGGAGACGGCGGGGTCTACGACCACGTCCGGGCCACGGTCCGGTGGACCGCGCCGGACGGGTCCCCCCGTATCGGCAGCGCCCTGGTGGAATCCGGGCACAAGGCCGGATCGCATGTGGTGATCTGGATGGACGCGAAGGGCCGGCCCACCACGGCGCCCCCGACCGCGAGCGCGGCGGCCACCGAGTCGAGCCTGCTGGGCATCGGCGCCGCTGTGGCCCTCGGCGGCCTGGTCTTCGGCGCCGGCGGCCTCGCACGGTGGCGGCTCGACCAGCGGCGCTACGACCGGTGGGGACGCGAATGGGAGCGGCTCGGACCGCAGTGGGGACACAAGACTCCATGACTCGGCGCGCGGACGCGCGCGGAAGGAGGGATCACCGTGGCGACTCCGGTACTACCGCCGACAGGTCCCGTGAAGGTGAACGCCCGTCTCGACGCGCCGCTGTCGCGGTGGCTGTGGCTGGTGAAGTGGCTTCTCGCCGTACCGCACTACGTGGTGCTGTTCTTCCTCTGGATCGCCTTCACCGTGGTGAGCGTGATCGCGTTCTTCGCCATTCTCTTCACGGAGCGCTACCCCCGCGGGCTCTTCGACTTCAACGTCGGTGTGCTGCGCTGGAGTTGGCGGGTCGCCTACTACTCGTACGGCGCCCTCGGCACCGACCGGTATCCGCCGTTCAGCCTCGGTGAGGAACCCGACTACCCGGCGCGCCTGGACATCGCCTACCCGGAGCGGCTCTCCCGCGGCCTGGTGCTGGTGAAGTGGTGGCTCCTGGCGATTCCGCAGTACATCGTCGTCGGCTTCTTCCTCGGCGCCTCCCACCTCGGCTGGTGGGACGTCGGCCTCATCGGCGTGCTGACCTTCTTCGCCGGCGTGGCACTGGCTTTCACCGAGAAGTACCCGAAGGACCTGTACGACCTGATCATGGGCCTCAACCGGTGGGCGCTGCGGGTGGCCGCCTACGCCGCCCTGATGACCGACGTCTATCCGCCGTTCCGCCTGGACCAGGGCGGCTCCGAGCAGAGCCCGCCGGAAACGGGACCGTGGCAGGACCGGTGATCGGCGCCGGGCTGCATGCGGCCGGTCGGCCCGGCGGGGCCGGGTGATCCACTCGGGCGTTCCGCCGCGAAGGGCCCCGGGGCAGAGTGCCCCGGGGCCCTGAGCCGCCTGTCGGTGACCCGCGGTCGCGCCGGGACCCGAGCGGTCAGTCGTGCGGGATCACCGCGACCGGTGCTGCGGAGTGGTGCAGTACCGCTTGGGTCACCGGTCCGACGTGGGCGCCGACCGGGGACTGCCGGTTGCGGCGACCGACCACGACCAGCGCGGCGTTCCGCGAGGCCTCCACGAGGTGGGGGCCCGCACCGCCGATCACGGCCTGCTCGCGCACCTCGACGCCGGGGAACTTCTCCCGCCAGGGGCTCAGGACCTCGGTCAGCCGCCGCTGCGCCTCGGCGAGCAGCTCCTCGTTGACCTCCGCGTCGAAGGCTCCGCCGTAGCCGTAGTAGGACGGCAGACTCCAGCCGTGGACGACACGCAGGGCGGTCGCCCTGCGGGCCGCCGCCCGGAAGGCGAATGCGACCACGGAGGCGTCCGGGTGCTCCAGGTCGAGACCCAGGACGACATCCTCCCGCGCGGACGTTTCCGCGGGCCGCGCGTCGGCTCGTACGAGAACGATCGGCGACCGGCTCCGGGCCACCACGGCCTGCGCCACGGAACCCGTCAGGAAACCGGCGACTCCACCCAGGCCCCTTGACCCGAGCACCAGCAGCTCGGCTTCCTCGGCGGCGGCCAGCAGGGCCGTGACGGGCTGCTCGGCGACCTTCTCGGCGGTGACGGACAGACCGGGGTGTTCCGCGGCGAGCTTGGCCGCGGTCTCGCGCGGCAGGCGTTCGGCCCATTCACGCTGCGGGTCCTCCGACGGCGGTGGAACCGCGACGCCGGCCAGCGGGCCGTACACGTACGGATGCCACAACCAGGCGTGCACGAGATGCAGTTGAGCGTCCGTGAGCCGGGCTTCGCGGGCTGCCCAATCGGCTGCGGCGAGGCTCTCGGGCGAGCCGTCCAGACCAACGACGATGGTGCGGGACATCTGGGGACCTCCTTGAGGGATGCATGATCAGTCTTGTGTTCGGACGGGCGCCGGAGGAGGGGCCGCTGGTCCCCCACGGGGGCCGACCGGCCCATACGGGACGGGACTTGACGCCCGCTCCGGGACGGTGTCCGCCGGCCGACCGGTGCCTGGGTACATGGCCGCCCCGGGAGGGCGGGCGGATTTCCGTGCGCGAAGGCCGTGGGCGATACCCGTGGGGGCCGGCCGTGCATGATCGCCGCGAGCCATGACGGTCCACGGACGGTCGGCCGTTGCACGGCGGACCGGCGGTCCCGGAGAGCCGCGCCGGCCGGCAGGCGGCCGGTCCCGCCGGTGGAACGTCCTGGTCCCGAACGGCGGAACACGGCGGGGCGCCCCCGCACGCTCGCGGGGGCGCCCCGATTCCTGCCGTGCGGTCACCGCAGCCAGGGGGTGCGGTTCACGAAGGGGAGCCGCTCCCAGAGCTTCCCGAGGCCCCAGGTGGCGCCGGCGCCCGCGGCGGCGAGAGCGATCAGGACGACCGCGTAGATCACGTGGTAGTCGGTGAAGGGGTTGGGCG